>CAZMDV010000634.1:0-1506 GCA_964564875.1 uncultured Salinivenus sp. | reverse complement strand
AGGCAGAGGCCTGCAAAGCCTCCTACGGCGGTTCGAATCCGCCCGTCACCTCTGCAAGCGTCCCTGGGTTCGGCCCGGTGGGCGCTTTACGTGTTTGGGGACTCGCTGCGTCTCCAGGACATCTCGAAACACATTGGGCTCTCGTCCCTCAAATAAAACGAGTATTCGATTTTTTACGTCCCCGACCTCCCGATGCCCAAGGTCACAGACGCCCATCGCCAGGCGCGACGCCAGCAAATTCTGAGAGCCGCCTTCACGTGCTTCGGCCGCGAGGGGTTTCACGCCACCACGATGCAGGACATCTGCGACGAGGCGGATCTCAGCCCAGGCGCCGTCTACAACTACTTCGACGGAAAGGCCAACATCATCCGCGCGATTGCGGACGAGAGCCGGGACTCGCTCGACATTCTGTTCGACTCGGTCGACAAGGGGCAACCGGCCCCTCAGGTCCTCGCCGCGCTCGTGGAGCGGCTCGGGGCCTTCGCCGAGCAGCCGGGCGACGCGGCAGAGGGGGGGCACCGAGTTCGGGTGCGGCTGTGGGGCGAGGCGTTGAGCGCGTCCGAGGTCCGTGAGGTCCTACGGGAAAACCAAGCCGACTTCGTCGAGACGATCGCCGCGATTATACGGGAGGGACGGGTTGAGGGCGAATTCAATGAGGATATGGATCCCGAGGCACTGGCTCGCGCGCTGCTGGCGTTCCATCAGGGAATGGTGCTCCAAAAGGCTGTGTCTCCGGGGGCGTCCGTCGAACCCGTCTTCGACGCCGTCCGCAGGCTGCTCCGCGGCGCGGCGTCATAGCCCAGCGCATCGGGTTGGGTCGTGCTGGCTGTAACAACGGCACGCTGCCTCACCGCAAAGTAAAACGAACATTCGATTTTAAAACCGAGTACTCCTCTCAATAAGGACTCTCGCAAACCGGTAATCTCACGCTCTCTGGCACCAACCCCCTGTCCTCACCCATGGTTCGACTTCTCATCCTGATTTTTCTCCCCCTCTTCCCCATCGCGCCCCAGGCGTGCGCCCAGACGGCTACCGACTCCGTAGCCATCCGGCAGACGACCCTCGACTACATCGAAGGCTGGTACACGGGCGACACCGACCGCATGGCGCGGGCCGTCCACGCGGAACTCGCGAAGCGGATCGTCGCGGTCCATCCCAAAACCGGAGAGCAGGTTTTCCGGGACCAGGACTCGACCGCTCTCGTCGCGGCGACGAAAAAGGGGCACGGCACCAAGATTCCCGACAAGGAGCGCCGGAAAGAGGTGACCATCCTCGACGTATTTGAGGGCGCCGCCAGCGTGAAGATCGTCGCGGCGGATTGGATCGATTATCTCCACCTCGCGAAACAGGACGGCGATTGGCAGATCATCAATGTGTTGTGGGAGATGGAGCCAACACCCAGCCAGAGCGGCCCCTGATGCGGTTCCACAACACACCATTCTCGGCGCGTTCCGAATACGACGAAACCATTCCCATGACGATCCCAAATTCCGCGCTCCCGTCTAC
>CAZMDV010000633.1:0-1508 GCA_964564875.1 uncultured Salinivenus sp. | reverse complement strand
TCTGCTCGTCCTGGAAGCGCAGCGTCATCGTGGTCGTGCCCTGCACCTCGCCGCGATGCTCCACGTAGCTGACGCCGCTTTTGAAGAAGACGACCTTCTCGATAGGCACGGTCGGCTCGGACTGCGCCGCTGCGCTCAGCGGGAGAAGGACCAGAAGGAGGCCACAAAGAAATCGCTTGGCAAGCATGAAGGGAAGTGGCCTGTTTGGAGCGAAGGGAGCAGATCTTTCGTGCGTGTTTCGTGCCGCGTATTCCGTGTACTCCCCGTTCGACGAGGACGCAATACGAAATACGCAATACACGTTCCACCTCAAAACGGCACCTCGTCCTGATCCTCGGCGTAGTCCGACTCGTGCTCGCGCCGCTGAATTTCGATGCCCTCGGCGGAGAAGCCGAAAAGGTCCTCCGGCGAGAAGACGAGGCGGAAGTCGTGCTCGTCGAAGAAGGGCTCGAACTTGTCGGCAAACTCGTCGAGCCGCTTCAGGTAGTAGGCCGTGTTTTCGTCGGGGTCGTCCGGGTCCCACTCATCAGCGAGTCTGCAGTGCTTGAAGGCCGTGACGTTGGCGTCGTCGCCGGTGATGTAGTACGAGATGCGGTCGCCCTTCCGCACCGGCTGGCCCGTCGTTTCGGCCTTTTCTTTTGCCAGCTCGTAGGCCGCGGCGCGGGGGCGCTGCCCCTCCTCCACGTCCCGCTCGTACTGCTCGATCGTGTCTTTCAGGCTCTCCGTGCGGGCAAAGCTGTCGGCACTCTCCCAGTCGTGCTCCACGATTTTCTCGCGGGTGTCCACGTAGAGGTTGTGCAGGCCCTCCACGTCGTGGTTGAGCAGGCGGCGAATGGCCCGGCGCACAAAGCGGCGCCCAAAGGCCTCGTTGGAGCGGGAGATGAGGGAGGAGCCCTTAAACTTGAGGTCGTCGTCGTACGTGAGGAGGGCGTAGTTCTTCTTCTTGTACGAGAGCATCTTCTTGTATCGCCCATCGAACCCGACACGGATGCCCTCCGGCATCGCCTCCGTAAGGCCCACCGTGAAGTCGATCTCTTCCTGCTTCCCCCGCACCCCGTCCGGCGGCACGAAGAGGACCCCGTCCGTGTCCACCTCGATGACGGTGCCGCCCCGCGCCTGAATCTCGTCGATCAGCTGGCGCAGGATCTGCTGCCCGGTGCGCGCTACGCGGTCGGCTTCCTCGAAGTCATTGAAGGCGGAGAGGGAGAAGCCGAGGACCCCGTAGAACGAGTTGATCAAAACTTTATATGAGGACTGCCGCGCGTCGAGTTCGCTGCGGATTTCTTCGTCCTCGGCGTCGTTCATGTCCTGTTTCGTCTCCAGGCGGAGGTCCGTGAGCCGCTCCAGGAGCTGGGGGAAGAGGTCGATCTCGTCGCCGGACGGCTGCACGTCGTAGTTCAGCATGATCGACGGATACAGGCTCTCCACGTCGGCGTACACGATGGGGCCCATCACGCCGGTGACGAAGATGTCGGTGTAGCCGCCCATCGACTGGCTGCCCCACTCGC
>CAZMDV010000632.1:0-1520 GCA_964564875.1 uncultured Salinivenus sp. | reverse complement strand
CCCACAATGTGGAGCCCGCAACGTGACTGTCCCGCCCCTTCAATGTTCGTTCGACAGACGATCTGTCGCCACGCTCGCGTCAGTGACAACCCACACCCTGCACGCTCAACCTGGCTTCCGCGTCGAGTTCAAGAGGACGGACGGGACGCCGACGCAGATGGTGCTCCACCAGCCCAACGGCACGTTTACCGCCGAGCGGAAATAGTATAAGGCCCTCGATGCATGAATGCTCTAGAGACGGATACCTCACAACCCATCTCCTCCGCGCTGTCTTCAAAGCATCACTTCCTCCACCCTTCCCATGAAACCATCGATGCGTGGCAGAATATTTATTACTCTAGAGACGAAATAAGAACGCACATAAGAAATAATGCCGACTTCTACGCTTACGAGCCGCGGCCAGACGACCATTCCGAAGCCCATCCGGGAGGCGCTCCAGCTACGCCCCGGCGATCGCGTCGAGTTCATCCTTGAGGGCGACCAGGTTGTACTCCGCCGCGCAGGTGCCGACCTGACAGCGCTCGACGGGATGATTGACCGTTCCGATCGCGAGGCCGCCACCGTGGAGGAGATGGACCAGGCCATCGAGCGCGCCGCCGCCCGTAACAGCACAAAGGACTCTTCATGACGGGAATCGACACGAACGTCCTCGTCCGCTACATCACGCGCGACGATCCGGAGCAATACCGAGCCGCGAAGTCGTTTCTTGAGTCGAACTGTACCCAGGAGGAGCCCGGGTACGTGAACGTGATCGTGCTGTGTGAACTTGCCTGGGTGCTTACCAGCGTCTACGACGCGACCGAGGAGGAGCTCACAGGGACTCTCGATCAACTCTTACGAACGCGGCAGCTCCAGATCGAGCGCCGCGACCAGGTACGTCTGGCGCTGGGGAAGTACAAGCGGAGTGCGACGGACTTCCCAGACTGTCTTCTCGGCCAGCTGAACCAACACGAGGGCTGTGAGGAAACGGTCACCTTCGACCAGGACGCCAGCGACATGGACGGATGGCGCGTGCTGGACGGATAACGACGCCCGCAGTGGGAACTCGCATCTGCGCACTTCGGGACGTTTGCAAACCTATCGCCCTTTCCCCATTCCCCCTTTCTCCCACGCCCCCGCGCTCTGCCACCCATGAACCGCACCGGCGCCACCCTCGCCGTCCACGCCCTCGAAGAGCTCGGGATCGAGCACACGTTCGGCATCCCCGGCGTGCACAACACCGAGCTGTACGACGCCCTCGGCGCGTCCGACCAGATCGAGCCGCTCCTCGTCACCCACGAGGGCGGCGGCGCCTTCATGGCCGACGGTGTCTCGCGCACGTCCGACCAGACCGGCACCCTCGTCATCGTCCCCGCCGCCGGCACCACCCACGCCATGAGCGGCATCGGCGAGGCCTATCTCGACGGCATTCCGATGCTCGTGATTTCGGGCGGCATCCGGCGCGACACCGACCACCACTACCAGCTGCACGACGTGGACCAGGCGCGCGTGCTCGACGGCCTCATCAAGCAGTACACGCT
>CAZMDV010000631.1:0-1536 GCA_964564875.1 uncultured Salinivenus sp. | reverse complement strand
GTAGTGCGTATTGCGTAATTTGTGGTCCGATCATGGAAAACACGAACTACGCAATACGAAATACGCACTTCCAGTCCCGACTTCCTTCCGCTCACGGACGCATCTCACACACAGCATTCCCATGCCGCCCGTCGCTGATCCTCCGCTCTTCTTTCTGGACTACGACGGCACGCTCGCTCCCATCGTCGACGATCCGGCGGCAGCAGTGCCGCACCCCGACGCGTCCGGATTGCTCCGCGAGCTCGATGCCCAGTATCCACTTTGGGTTGTAACGGGGCGCGACCTGCAGGCCCTGTCTACGTTTCTTGATCGTCCCCTGAACGCGATTGGGCTGCACGGGGCGCAAGTGGGCGTTGTGGGAAAAGAGACCCGCAACCTCATGTCCGACGCTGCCGCCAAGGCCCTCCGCGTCTTTCGCCGGTCGGTACCGTCGATCGACGGGCTGCGGGTCGAGGCGAAGGACCAGTCCTTTGCGGTGCATTACCGCGAAGTGGACGATGAGGAGGAGACCCGGGCCCGACTCGAAGGCTGGCTCGCCGACTTGCCGGAGGAGCTCGATGCCATCTGGGGCAAGAAAGTGGTAGAGCTCCGGCCTGAGGGCCTCACGAAGGGCACTGCCGTCCGCCGCATCGCCGACGCGCACCCCGACCACGTGCCGGTCTATCTGGGAGACGACGTGACGGATGAGGATGCGTTTGCGGCCCTTCAAGAGATGGATCGGGAGGCGGTCACAATCAAGGTTGGAGAGGGCGACACGCGGGCCGACGCGCGACTCGAGGGCCCTGACGCGGTCATGGAGTACCTTCGCCGCTACGTTTGATGATCGGGCCGTTGCGAGGAAGTGAGCGTTCGGAGAAGACGATGGTTTTCAGGATGATGGCCGACCGCGCCCCCCGGAGAGTACTCGGCCACCGTGTTCCCAGCGCCGCGGACCGCCGCATGGGGGAAGCCGGGGACTCCCAATCCATTTCCTTCTGCAGGCATCGCCTCCAGGCTGCCGTCTGCTCACCGCCGACCGCCGTCAAAATCAGACATACTCGTCGAACTGGTGGGCATGGAGGTACTCGACGACCTGCTTCACCTGCTGCGCGTTTTCCCGATCACAGACGAGGACGGCGTCGTCGGTGTTGACCACCACCTTGTCGTGAATGCCGACGAGAACGACGAGCCGATCTTCGCTCTGGACAAGACAACGGCTGGAGTCCTGCATGATGACGTTGCCCTCGATGACGTTGCCGTGGTCGTCCTTCTCGCTTAAGTCGTAGACGGCCCGCCAGTCGCCCACGTCGTTCCAGTCGAAGGAGCCCGGCACCACGTAGACCGTGTCGGCCTGCTCCATCACGCCGTAATCGATGGAGATGCGCGGGCTGTTCTGGAAGGCCTTCGTGAGCGTCTCCGTACCGACCTCGTCGTCTGCCTCCCGGACTGGGGCAAAGGCCTCATACGCGTCGGGCAGATGCCTCTCGACCTGATCGAGGATTGTGTCGGCCTGCCAGATAAACATGCCGCTGTTCCACAGGAAGTCGCCGGCGTCGA
>CAZMDV010000630.1:0-1540 GCA_964564875.1 uncultured Salinivenus sp. | reverse complement strand
GCCCACGCCCTCGATCTCGGCTACCGCCATATCGACACGGCCCAGATGTACGGCAATGAAGAAGAGGTCGGTCGGGGGCTACGCGACAGCGGCGTGGACCGGGACGAGGTCTTTCTCACGACCAAAGTCTGGCGCTCCAACGTCGCCCCCGCCGACATGCGGCGCTCCACGGAGGAGAGCCTGCGAGACCTCGGCCTCGACCGCGTGGATCTGCTGCTCATCCACTGGCCCGTGGAGCGGGTGCCCCTCGAAGAACAGCTCGACACGCTCGTGGAGCTGCAGCGGGAGGGCAAGGCCCGGCATGTAGGCGTGAGCAACTTCCTGCCGGAGCGGATCGACCACATCGCCGACCACCTTCCACCGGACGTATTCCTCTTCGCCCATCAGGCCGAGTACCACCCCTTCCTCGACCAGTCGCCCCTCCTGGAGCGGGCCCGCGAGCACGACCACCTGTTCACCGCCTACAGCCCGCTGGCTCGCGGCCGCGTAATGGGGCACGAGACACTTGAGGACATCGGTGCCCGCCACGGAAAGTCCGCCGCGCAGGTGACGCTGCGGTGGCTTCTGCAGCAGAAACACGTCTCGGCGATTCCGAAGACTGCCTCCGCCGAGCACCGCAAGGCCAACGCCGAGATCGTCGACTTCGAGCTGAGCGCGGAGGAGATGGGGGCGATCTCAAGCCTACGCGGGAACCAGCGGATTCTCAATCCCGGCTTTGCGCCCGATTGGAAGTACTGATCGCCCCCGTCCAGCCCACCGGGCACGCGTCTCCAGCCGACGACGAGGTTGACAATGACGGTCGGTTCGTCCGATCTTAATACATCTGGGCGACAGGAGCGCTCGGCTGTGTCTTGTCAGGCACAGGCCCGCGCTTCCCGCCCCGATTCCCTCACGTCCCGCGATCAACCGCCCTAGCCCGACATGAACCGCCGCATGATCCGTCAAATCCTCCTGGCCCTCGGATTTTTCGTCGTCGTGATTCTTCTGTTCGTCCTCATCGCGCAGATTGGCGGATAGAAGGGTGGGGCGCCTTTTCGGTCTTTTCGGTTCGGTCTCCGTATTCCGTCGTTGGTGGGATGCGGGCCCTCCAATCGCCGCTGCGTTCCCTTCGTAACACCCACGTGCAATCGGTCGTAACGAAGGGGAAAGCCGGTTGTGATTGTCGGTCCCAGTTCAGTTTATGTCGGTGCCCCGGCTCAGACGCTGGGGGATCCCGAGTCGGGCATCTGGTTTCCGTCAGACCGACACGCCCCCGATCCTATCCCTAGCACAGCGTACGTTCCAAGCTCTACGTCGATGATTGCTCCGCACTGCACGCCGCGAACGCAGTGGCGTTTTCTGGTCGCACTCGCACTCCTCGTTAGCATTCCGATGGGCTGCGCGAGCACGCAGTCTGCCTCGAACGGACAGACGCAAGAGGCATCGGCCCAGAATGGGTCGTCCCAAGCGTCCGAGGACGAGAACGGGCTCAAGCCGTTCGGCGAGGTCATTCCGGACACGGCCCGCACGGACGAGGGGCTCATTACGACCCACCGGTTTA
>CAZMDV010000629.1:0-1548 GCA_964564875.1 uncultured Salinivenus sp. | reverse complement strand
CGGACCTGGACATGAACCGGAAGGTGCTCGCCGACCTGGCCGTCCACGACCCGGACGCCTTCGAGCAGATCGTAGATCACGTGATGAATGACGCGTGATGCGTGAGGCGTGAAACGTGACGAGTGAACGTCTCCATCTCACGCATCACTCTTCACGCATCACCCTGCACCAGTCGCCCCGCTGCGATGTTGTTGCGACTTCCGACGTTTCGGTTTGCCTTTGCGTTTTCGACCGCACAGGATCCGCAGGGGCGTTGAGCGTCGACCGCCGACATTGCCGGTGATCTCGTCCCGCCCCTGCCCCGCAGGCTCGGCGGGATTTTTTATTGCCTCTCTCCTTCGCTGCCCCCCGAGGCGGTACGCAGCAGCGTGTCTCCACTCGTGATTCTTCCACTCGTGACTGTTTTCCATGCCCGACCAAATTGACGAGCTCCGCGAACAGATCGAGGCCGAGTCGATCGAGAGCGACGAGGAGGCCGAGGCGTTTCGGATCAAGTACCTCGGCCGCAACCGGGGCGCCATCCCGGACCTGTTCGACCAGATCGGCGACCTGCCCCCCGAAGAGCGGCCCGAGTTCGGCAAGCGGGTCAACGCGCTGAAGGACCGCGCCCAGGAGCGGCTCGACGAGGCAAAGGCGCGGCTCAAGCGAGAAGAGCAGGAGGGGGGTCCCGACATCGACCTCACGCTGCCGGGCCGGCGCGGCTTTCGGGGATCGACGCACCCGCTCACGCAGACGCTCGACGAGATCCTGCGCATCCTGCGCGGCCTCGGTTTTTCCACCTACGAAGGGCCGGAGATCGAGACGGACTGGCACAACTTCACGGCCCTCAATTTTCCGCCCGACCACCCGGCGCGGGACATGCAGGACACCTTCTTCCTGAAGGATCCGCCCGAGGGTGAAGAGCCCCGCGTTCTCCGCACCCACACCTCACCCGGCCAAATTCGGATCATGGAAAACCAAACGCCCCCGATTCGGGTGGCGGTGCCGGGTCGCGTGTACCGCAACGAGGCCATCTCGTACAAGTCGTTTTGCCTCTTCCACCAGGTGGAGCTGCTGTACGTGGACGAGGGCGTGACGATGGCCCAGCTCAAGCAGGTGCTCTACAGCCTGGCCCGCGCCCTCTTCGGCGAGGACGTGACGCTCCGCTTCCGCCCCAGCTACTTCCCCTTCACCGAGCCGAGCGCCGAGGTGGACGTCTGGTGGGACGACGACGAGGGCGACGACGGCCAGTGGATGGAAATCCTCGGCTGCGGCATGGTGCACCCGAACGTGTTCGAGGCCGTCGACGTGGACCCGGAGCAGTACACCGGCTACGCTGTGGGCATGGGGGTGGAGCGCATGGCGATGCTTCGCCACGGCATCGACGACATCCGGATCTTCTACGAGAACGATGTGCGGTTTCTTGAACAGTTTTAGTCGGTCATCGGCGTTCATAGACACCGCGTGAGGTCGCATTTCGTATTGCGTGTTTCGTAGAACAGGGCGGCCTTACGAAATACGGAATACGCAATACGGCCCGTCACTTGAAGTTGACTATTCCCATCCTGA
>CAZMDV010000628.1:0-1555 GCA_964564875.1 uncultured Salinivenus sp. | reverse complement strand
TCACCTGCCGCTCCTGCATGCTTTCGAGAAGCGCGCTCTGCACCTTGGCCGGCGACCGGTTGATCTCGTCGGCCAGGATGACGTTGGCAAAGATCGGGCCCTTTTTGATTGAGAAGGTGCCCTCCTTCTGGTTGTAGACCAGCGTGCCGAGGAGGTCGGCCGGGAGGAGATCCGGCGTAAACTGGATGCGCTGGAAGTCCGTGCCGATGGCGTCGGAGAGGGTGCGCACGGTGAGGGTCTTGGCGAGCCCCGGCACGCCCTCCAGCAGGACGTGCCCGTCGGCCAGGAGGCCGATCAGGAGGCGCTCAATCATGTACCGCTGTCCCACCACGACCCGGCCGATCTCCTCCAGCAGGTCGTCGACGAACGCGCTCTCGGTGGCGATGCGGTCTTCAAGCTCGGATATGTCGTGTTTGGGGGGCATAGAGGGGGGATGTATAGGCCGCGTGGCGATGCGTCCGTACGTTTACGAGTTCGATGAATGCGTGAAGTCGGGAGAGCTGTCTCCTGTGTGGATCTGTTTATTCACGAAGGCGGTCGCCCACGGCGAGCGCATAGCCGTTGAGAAAGTCTGCGGCGTCGAGCCGGTTCCGGCCCGGCTGCTGCAGGGTGAGCACCTCCACCGCCTCGGTCCCACAGGCCACGACGAGCCGGTCGTCGGCCCGGAGCACCTCGCCGGGGGTCCCCGTCCCATCGGCCCGCCGCGTACGGTACAGTTTCAAGCGGGTATCGTTGTGCGTCGTCCACGCCCCGGGGTGAGGCGAGAGGCCGCGCACGTGGTTGTGCACGTCCTCGGCGGATCGGTCCCACGGAATTTCGCAGTCCTCGTCGTGGATTTTGGGCGCCGGGGTGGCCTCGTCGTCGTCCTGGGGCCGCGTCTCCACAGTCCCCTCGTCAATCTGCCGAACCGTCTCGACCACGGCCTCGGCGCCGAGCTCCTTCATGCGATCGTGCACCTCACCGGCCGTCTCGTTGGGGCCGATTGCCATGCGCTTCTGCAGGATGATGTCGCCGGTGTCCACGGACGGTTCCAGGAAGAAGGTCGTGACCCCGGTCTCGGTCTCGCCCGCCATGATGGCATGGTTGATGGGCGCGGCCCCGCGATACTTGGGCAGCAGCGACCCGTGCAGGTTGAAGGCCCCTTCGTCGGCGGCCGTGAAGACGGCCGGGGGCAAGATCTTATAGGCCACCACAGCGATCACGTCGGGCGCGAGGTCGGACACGGCCTCGGCGAAGGCCGGGTCGGTCACGTCCTCCGGCTGCAGGATGCGGTCGATGCCCGCCTCCTGGGCGGTCTCCTTCACCGGCGTCGGCGTCACCTCCTGCCCCCGCCCCCGCGGACGATCCGGCCCCGTCGCCACCGCCGCGGGGACGTATCCGGCGTCGAGGAGGGCGGTAAGGGAGGGCACCGCAAATTCCGGCGTGCCCATGAAAACGACTCGCATGTTTGCGTTGGTACGTTGGTGCGTTGAACGTTGGGGCGCACTTCAATGCTGTGATCTGACCCGAGGAGGTGCTGCCTCAATGTGCGACGACCGCGGACGGCGGACGACGG
>CAZMDV010000627.1:0-1556 GCA_964564875.1 uncultured Salinivenus sp. | reverse complement strand
CGTGGTACGTGCCGTTTGCCCTGCCGCTGCTGGCCCTGCCCGTGGGGGCGGCGGTGGCGTGGAAGCTGGAAGCGCCGGCGGTGGACGATAGCACGAGCGTGGAGGGCTTTCGGGAGTACCTCACGAACGTGGGAGGGCGCCTGCGGGACCGCCGTGTCTTCGGCCTTCTAGCGGTCAATTTCGGCATCTTCGTGCTTATCTTCGGGGCCTTCCTCACGTACGTACCGGAGCTCCTCGACACGCAGTTTGGGGCCTCGTCCGTCGCGGCGGGGGTTGTGCTGGCTGCGGCGTCCGTGTCGAGCGCCCTCGTGGCGACCCAGATCGGGCGCCTGACCACCTGGATCGTGCCTCGTCGGCTCATTCAGGGGTCGCTCATCATCGACGGGGTGGCGCTCGCCCTCATGCCCCTGGCGCCGAGCGTGTGGGGCGTGGGGGCGGCCTCGCTGCTCTACGGGGTGGCGCAGGGCCTCAACCAACCCGCCCTGCAGACGCGCCTCACCGAGCTGTCGTCGGACACGTCCCGGGGGGTCATTCTGTCGCTCAACGGCACGATCTTGCGCCTCGGACAGGCGGTTGGCCCCCTCCTGCTGGGGCTGGGCCTCGTCGTCGGCAACATCGGAACGGTTTTCTACGCGGCGGCAGGCATCGCCTTCCTCGTGGGCGTGGGAGCGGTGCTCCTCCTCGCGTCGGACGAGCGCACGCGCTTCTGAAGGGAGGGCACCGTGGAGGATGTCCCGTGTAGCGAAGCCCTCTGGGCAGGCGCTACTTCGACGCGACCATCTCCTGCGCTCGCTGGAGGGCGGCCTGCGCGTTGACGATGGCGCCGGTGTCGGAAAGGGTGCCAAAGCGCACCGTGGCCTCTCCGCCGGGCCGCGTGACCATTTGATCTGTGTGGCGAATGGCCGTGTCGAGAATGAGGGATCGCACCTCAGTGGCGGTGAGCGACGGGTAGTAGGCCATCATGAGCCCGGCCAGGCCGCTCACCATGGGTGCGGCCATGCTCGTGCCGTCGTTTCGCTTGTACTTATTTTTGGGCACGGTGGAGTAAATAGAGTGGCCCGGAGCAAAGACGTCCACTCGCTCTGCCCCGTAGTTGCTGAAGGGCGCGACCAACTCCTCTCCCCCCTTCCAGGAGGAGGCGCCTACCTCGATCCACCGCTGGGCCTGGCCGCCGTTCTGGTAGGAGGGCGACGGGAAGTTGTCGGTCGAGTCCACATTGGCCCCGTCGTTGCCGGCGGCGTGCACCATGAGCACCCCCATCGAGTCGGCATGCTGCACGGCCGCGTCGACAACATCCTTGTGGGGCGAGTAGGACTTGCCAAAGCTCATGTTGATGATGTCGGCCCCGTTCTCAACGGCGTAGCGGATGGCGTTGGCCACGTCTTTGTCGCGCTCGTCGCCGTTGGGCACCGCGCGGACCGGCATGATGCGGACCCCCCGGGCGATGCCCTTAATGCCGAGGTCGTTCTGGCGCGCGGCCCCGATGATTCCGGCGACGTGCGTGCCGTGGGACGCATCGGGGCCCACCACGTCGTTGTTGCCGTACCGGCGCTCCG
>CAZMDV010000626.1:0-1564 GCA_964564875.1 uncultured Salinivenus sp. | reverse complement strand
CGAAGCACGTCGCCGACCGCACGCTCCAGCAATCGTTGCTCGACGAGACGATCCTGCGCCCCACCCGCCTCACGGACGCGGCAGGGACCGGTCGCGTCGCGGCGTATTTCGACACCGATCCCGAAACGGGTGATCCCATCCCCCGCGCCGACGTGGCGCAGGCCGCGGTGGAATGCCTCGCGAACGAGGAAACCGTTGGCCACGCCATCACGCTGTACGGGGGCGTGACGCCGATCCAGGAGGCCCTGCGACCCCCGCGTTGAGGGGGACCGCTACGGTTCCTCGCACCCCTCAACCCCGATCTGTCCGGAGCGGCGCAGGGGGAGACAGTGGCCCCGTAGGCCGCCCGAGCTGCCGTGCCGTCAGTCGGGGAGTGAGAGGAGGAGACAGATAATCGCCGCCTGCCGCGCCGGTCACGGAGCGTCGTTCGTCTGGATGAGGTACAGCTGAGCGGAATACTGGTGGTCGTGACGAGTGGCCCACAGGGTGGACAAAAGCGCCACGAACGGTGCCCGCACGATCCAGCCCTCCCGGTACTGCTCGCTGAGCAGGGAGACGTAAAACGCGTCGAGGCGCATGGGACGAATGTCGTCGACTGTCATGCTGTGCCGATTACACAGGCGGCGGATGTCCCCAGGGCGGAAGTGGTACAGGTGGCGCGGCACGTCGTAGGCGGCCCAGTGCTTGCCATAGATCCGGGCGTCGAGGGAGGCGCAGTTCGGGACGGCGACCACCAGGGTGCCGGAAGGGGCAAGGGTTCGTCTCAGTTGGTCGACCGTCTCGGACAGTTGCGGGACGTGCTCCAACACGTGCCAGAGCGTGATTACGTCGAAGTGGTCGTCCGGGAGGTCGCGAATCCGCTCCGGGTCCTCGACGGTCAGGCCGTATTTGTCGGCGGCCACTGCCTGTGCCCCGGCATCCGGCTCCAGCCCCCGCGCTGCCCACCCCTTCGACTGGCAAAGGTCCAGAAACTCCCCCGTACCACATCCAAAGTCGAGCAGGCGACCGGGGGGATTCGCCACGCGTGAAGCGACGAGCCGGTGTTTCGACCGTAGGGTATAGAGGCGCGCGCATCGATAGAGGGTGTCGATGACGCCCTGACTGGTGCCCTGGTGGGGCGTGTAATCCTCGCTCTCGTAGTACTGCCCAATCTCGCCCGGGCTCGGCCTCGGATTGGTAAACCGGAACTTGCAGCCCCTACACTCGACAATGTTGAAGTCCTCGCCCGTGACGGTATGGTCCCGGCACGTTAGGAAGTGGCGAAACTGATTTCCTTCGCAGAGTGGGCAGTGCTCAAGTGTGTCCACCGGCGGGTTCGGGACGTGTGAAAGGATGGACGTGTGGAAGCGCGAGCGTGTGGAAGTGTAGGCGTGTGAACACTCGTGATCTCTCCTGCTTCCATAGCTCCATCCATCCGCCTGTGCACACGTCCACGGCTGCCGCTGGAACAGGCAAAAATGTCGACCGTTTCGGCGTGGCTCGACTGCTCGAACGGAGCCTTCTCCACGCCTACTTCGCCCGCAGATCCCTGGCCTATGGCCTTCTTCCATCAGCGTCCCCCCTC
>CAZMDV010000625.1:0-1565 GCA_964564875.1 uncultured Salinivenus sp. | reverse complement strand
GTGATCGGATGTGGCAACATGGGCAGCGCCTTGATTGGCGCGCTGGCCGACGCTGGAAATGAACTGACGATCTGGAACCGGACCCGCGAGAAGGCCGAGGCGCTGGCCGGCCCGCAGGTCGCAGTCGCAGACACGCCCGGCCAGGCCCTCGACGCGAGCCCAGCGGCGATGGTGAGCGTCACCAACTACGAGGCGACCCGAGAGATACTGAACGGAGAAGAGGCCCACGTGGGCGAGACCACGCTGGTCCAGCTTACCAGCGGCAAGCCGGACGCGGCCCGTGAGTTGGAGGAAGCCGTGACCACGCTCGGCGGACGGTACCTCGACGGAGCCATCCTCGGGTACCCAAGTGCCGTCGGGACCGAGGAACTTCTCATCCTCTACAGCGGGGCCCGAGAGGCCTTCGAGGCGGCCCGCCCCCTGCTCGAAGACCTCGGCGGGACGGCGACATACGTCGGGGACGACGCGGGGACCGCCTCCGTGCTCGAGGTCGCCGCCGTCGGACCGGCGATGCTAATGGCCGCGGGCATCTGGCAGGGGGCCAAGATCTGCGAGGCCGAGGGCGTCTCGTTTGAGACCTTTGCGGGATTGACGGAAGAACTCGCGCCCGCGATCGCGGCCGACAGCCTCCGGAAGGCCGAAGACCCGGACTTCGCCACCAATCCGGAGAAGATTGAGGGGACCGTCAAGCAGATGGCCGACGCCCTGGACCACATCGCCGAGTACCTTCGGGAGCTAAACGTGGACCCGGCGATGTACGCGGCCCTGGGCCGGCTCTACCAGGCCGGTGTCGAGGAAGGCCGGGGCGAGCACGACATGTGCTGTGTGGCGGAGCTCCACGCCGACCATCCCGAACCAACAGTCCAAAAATAAAGACCCAATACGCCATGCCGCGCTACCTCGTTCGAGTCTCTTACACCGAAGAAGGCACGCAAGGACTGCTCCGCGACGGCGGGACGCGCCGGCGCGAGGAACTGGCAAGTATAGTCGAGAGCCTCGACGGCGAACTGGAGGGCCTGTATTACGCGCTCGGCGAGCACGACGCCTACGCGCTCGTCGAGCTGCCCAACCCAGAATCGGTCGTTGCTGCGTCGATGCTGGCCAAGGCCTCCGGGACTGGTGTCGGTTCTGCTACGGTGCTTCTCACCCCGGAGCAGATCGACCGGGCGTCTGAGCTTGCCCAGAATCTCGACTACCAGCCGCCGGGGCAGTGACCGCAGAGGCCCGTTTCGGTCGGGCCGCTCAGGTCCGGGCCGGGGCAGGCATCTTGCGTTGCGGCCCGCCCTGCTGGACGTGTCGAGTCGGCTCTTTTGTAAAGTGAGAGTCAAGATCCGGTCAGGTTCAGGAGCCAGGCATTATGATTCGGGGCGGCGTTGTCCTCCAGTTATGAAGCTTTCATAAACGGGACGCCCGACCAAGGCGAAGTGCCTTACGTCGGTCTCAACGTCTTTTCACCTATCGTTTTTCTACCGCTATGACCCTGCGAACAAGCACCTGCACTTCCGCCCCTACTCGTTTTCTGATTTCGGCTCTGGGAGCGATTCTCCTTTTCTCGATGGCCGGGC
>CAZMDV010000624.1:0-1569 GCA_964564875.1 uncultured Salinivenus sp. | reverse complement strand
CGATGTCGCCGGACGAGTTGCGCCAGTTCATCGAAGAGCACTACGTGACCTACATCCAGCGCCGGACGAACGAAATTCTGGAGGGCGAGCCCGGGGTGACGGCGGACGGCACGGAGCGGGCCCTGTCCACCGACGTGCCCACCGTACTGGCGGGCCACGTCACCGTGCAGGGCGCCACGCTGGCGGGCTCAGAGCACACCACCACGATCGCGTCGGAGCCCAAGTTTACCGTCGGGCAGCTCGCCGTGCGCCCCATCGACTATGTCGCCCTCGGGCACGTGCATCGGCCGCAGGATCGCAACGAGGAGGGCCATCCCCCCGTCGTCTATTCCGGCAGCATCGAGCGGGTCACGTTCAACGAGCACGACGAGCCGAAGGGGTTTCAGCTGGTGGACATCGACCCCTCGCGCGACCCGGTCACTCGCGCCACGTTCGTCGAGACCCCGGCTCGCCCCTTCGTCGCCGTACGGGTCGACGTACGAGACGTCGACGAGCCGACCGAGCGGATTCTGGAGGCGATTCGGGACCGGGACGTGACCGACGCCATCGTTCGCGTTCGCTACCGGGTGGAGGAGGAGCAGGTGCCTCAAATCGACCAGGATCGCCTGCGGGGGGCGCTGGCGCCGGCCGACACCGTCGCGGCCATCGAACGCACCGTGGACCCGGCCGAGCGCAAGCGACGCACGGTGGTGACCCGCGAGTCGGGGCTCGAAGAGGCCGTGCGCCAATACGTGGGCCAGCACGATGAGCTGTCTGGGATGGAGGATGAGCTCGTGGAGACGGCCCTGGCACTTGAAACCGAACTCGACGCCGAGCGCTCGGGAGCGGACTGACGTGGTTTCTGCACCAGAATGTCATGGGGCCCTATCGATCTGCCTTCTCCGGGAGGAGACATCATCCTCAGCGGAGTCCATGTGACGTGGGAAGACGAAGGTCACGGACTGCTATCTGTTCATTGGTTCGAATCGAACTTCGTCTTCCACTCCCGGCGGGGATCGTATCCAATGCGTAATTGCTCAGATCGCCGACCGGTTGAATGTTCGCCCACCCACCCCCATCTTGTAAAATCCCAACACTCACTGTGCGCCTGAAACTGGGGACGTATGTCCTGAAAGCTTCGGGACGTGCGGACGGTTTCGCAACCAATGCATCACAAAAGCCTGTGGATATCGAAGATCGTACCGTAGTCATCCCGCGCAAAGAAGACACAACCAAGGAGGAAGAACCCGTCGAGGTGTGGCCACTAGTCGAGGCAGCGCTCGACAAGGTGGACGCCGACCCGACCACCTACCAGGCGGCCCAGGCGGCCATGGAGGTGAGCGACGGCTGTGCGACCCTGGCCAACTTCTTGATCAGCCAGGCCGAGCAGGTCGAAAAAATGGACTACCGCTTCAAGGTCCCGCTGATCGTCCTCGGCGCCAAACTCGCCCGGGACGATGGTGGTGCCGACACCATTTATGATCCCGAGGAGGGAGCCCTCCACTTCGAGACCGAGGATCATCACTTTGCCTTCGAGGTCTACGAAGACTGGACTGTCGACTGGGAGCGGGTCGCCGATCAAGTCGAAGG
>CAZMDV010000623.1:0-1572 GCA_964564875.1 uncultured Salinivenus sp. | reverse complement strand
TGAGGGCCGTCACGTTGACCCGAATCATGTCGACCTGCCGCCGGGCGTCGAGCTCAGTGAAGTCGCCGCGGGCGCCGAATCCGGCGTTGTTGACGAGCACATCGACCGTAAGTCCCCGCTCCTCCAGCTCCGTCACGATTCCGTCGGCCGCGCCGGGGATGCTCAAGTCCGTCGGCAGGACGTGGGCGTCGACGCCGTGGGTGGATTCCAGCGTGTCGGCGAGGTCGTGGAGGGCCTCCTCGCTGCGGGCCAGTAGTACGCAGTCACGTCCAGCCCGGGCGAAGCGGTGGGCGAGGGCGCGGCCAATGCCGGAGGAGGCGCCGGTGACGAGAGCGGTTTCGGGGGGAGGCATGTTGGCGTCAGGAGTGATCAGCGGACGGTCTTCGATCGGCGTACCCATTTCCGTTCGCGTGGCCGCGCGTGGGCGTCTGAGCGTGCGGGCGCCTGGACGTGCGGGCGTACGGCGCGAGAGAGAGGAGGGAAGGTGTGGGAGCAGGAGGGTACGAGAGCGGGAGAGTGTACCGGAGGCAGGGTGGGCAGATCCTCATTCGGTTTCCGATGCGATTTCCCGCCCGTTAACTCCGAATGGAGGCCGAGGGGGACGGGACCTTCTCCACGACTGGCGCAGGCATTCCTTGATCGGTCGGCCTGGCGCGCATGCGCATCCAGCGGCCGACGTGCACCGCGTACGGACACGTCCGAATTTGTCGCCTCGGTGATGAAGCGATGAGACTCCTCCACGCCCTCTCCTCCATTCGCCCATTTCCGACAGGCACGATGAACGAAGACGGGCAGCCATGCCCGACGACGCCAACGAACAGTAGACAAGCGAAACACGAGGCCCGCCTCGCCGTCGGACAGGCGCGTTTACGCTCGTTCTTTCCGCCAATCCATCGTTCCCCAATGGCCGACCATCAGCAGTGGGACCACCCACCCGATCTCCAGATCGACACCGATGCGGTCTACGAGGCGACCCTCGAGACCAGCAGAGGGACCATCGAGATCGAGCTCTATCCGGAGCACGCCCCGAACACCGTCAACAACTTCGCCTTCCTCGCCGGCGAGGGGTTTTACGACGGCACCGCGTTCCACCGCGTCCTCGAAGGCTTCATGGTGCAGGCGGGGGACCCCACCGGCACGGGCCGCGGCGGCCCGGGCTACCAGTTCGACGACGAGATCAAGGGCAATCCGCTCACGCACGAGACGGGCGTCCTCTCGATGGCCAACGCGGGGCCCAACACGAACGGCAGTCAGTTCTTCATCACGCGGGCGCCACAGTCGCACCTCGACGGCAAGCACACCGTCTTCGGCGACGTAACGAGCGGCCAGGACGTGGTCGATGCCATCGAGGAGGGCGATACACTGAAGACGGTGACGGTCGAAAAGCAGTAACGGACGCCCAACGACCGGCCGACGCTTTCGGGCCCTCTCCGCTTCTTCACAGAAGAGCGTTGACATTGAGGGGGGCAGCGCGTACCGTCAAGGTTGCATTATGACATACTGTTGTTGTTAGCACTACATTCATCCAGAAGGGTGGAGGGAGCAGGCCCTCTGAAGCCCTGGCAACCGCCT
>CAZMDV010000622.1:0-1579 GCA_964564875.1 uncultured Salinivenus sp. | reverse complement strand
TGTCCCGAACGCCACACACGTCCGACATCGATGATTCCACTCATTACGCCCGACGACACCGCCCGCCTCGACGCCATTATGAGCCGGGGCGGCACCTTTAGCGACGAGGTCGACACCACGGTAGATGACATCCTCGAGCAGGTGCGGTCGCAGGGGGACGCGGCGCTGCTTGCCCTTACAGAACAGTTTGACGGCGTGCGGCCGGATCCGGTGAAAGTGCCCGCGTCGGTGCTCGACGGCGCGGCCGACGCCCTCGACGACGATCTCCGGAACGCGATCGAAGACGCCGCCGACAATATTCGTCGCTTCCACGAAAAGCAGGTGCGCGAGTCGTGGTTTACCGAAGACGGCGACGGCGTGGTGCTGGGCCAGCGCGTGGTGCCGATGGCGCGGGCGGGCCTCTACGTGCCGGGCGGGACGGCCTTCTACCCCTCCAGCCTGCTGATGAACGCGATTCCGGCCCAGGTGGCGGGCGTCGACGAGATCCACCTCGTCTCACCTCCACAGGACGATGGGCGCCCGCACCCGCTCGTGCTCGCCACCGCCGCGGTCCTGGGCCTGGAGCACATCTACGCCGTCGGCGGAGCGCAGGCGGTAGGGGCGCTCGCCTACGGCACCGGCACCGTGCCCGCCGTCGATACGATCGTAGGGCCGGGCAACGCGTACGTGGCCGCGGCGAAGAAGAAGGTATTCGGGCGCGTGGGCATCGACTCGGTGGCCGGCCCCAGCGAGATCGGCGTCCTGGCCGACGACACGGCCGACCCCGAGTTCGTGGCCGCCGATCTCCTCTCGCAGGCCGAGCACGACGAGCGCGCCTCCGCGATCCTCATCACGCCCCACCGTCCGCTGGCCGAGGCGGTGCAAGAGCACGTTCGATCGACGGTGCCCCGGCTCCCGCGGGCCGCGATCATCGAGGAGGCCCTAGCCGATTACGGCGCCTGCATCGTCACCGATACGATGGATGAGGCGGTGGACTTGATGAACGAGCTCGCCGTGGAGCACCTGGAGCTCCACGTGGACGATCCGTGGCAGACCATGACGCGCATCCGCCACGCCGGCGCCCTCTTCCTGGGCGAATATTCGTCGGAGCCGGTGGGCGACTACTTTGCGGGCCCCAACCACGTGCTTCCCACCGGCGGCACGGCCCGGCACGCCTCCGCGCTCGGGGTCGACGACTTCGTGCGCACCCAGTCCGTCCTCTCCTACACGAAGGAGCGGCTGGAGGACACCGGTTCCCAAATCACGACGCTCGCCGAGGCCGAGGAGCTTCAGGCCCACGCCGAGGCCATCCGGGTTCGCCTCAACCGCGACGCCGCGGGCTCCGGTTCGAAAAAATCGTAATGCCGGAGACATTGTCCCCGCCGGACGGTAGTTTTTTGTAGCTGAACGCTGTTCGCCACTCTAAGATGACTCGCCGGGCTCATGGCCGTTGACAACGCTTCGACCTCTATCGACGACGTGCTCCAGCACATCCGGCCCGCCGTGCGAGAGCGGAGCGAGTACGTGGTGGACATGCCGAGCGGGATCGACGTGAAGCTCAACCAGAACGAGAGCCCGTTCGACCTGCCCGAGGAGATGA
>CAZMDV010000621.1:0-1579 GCA_964564875.1 uncultured Salinivenus sp. | reverse complement strand
TCTGCGCGAGCAGGTCGAGCACGTGCCGCGTGCCCTCGACGTTGACCTCCCAGCCCACGTCCCGCGGGATCGACAGGTCGTACACGGCGGCGAGGTGGACGGCGTTCGTGATTTGGTCCGCCACTTCGTCGTACTGATCGCCGAGCGCCAGGTCCGGCTCGGTGATGTCGCCGGGGAGCACCTCGGCCCGGTCGGCCAACTCAAGATCGGCGAGGAGCGTATGGGTGCGATCCTCGAACTTGGGCTGCACGAGTAGGAGAAACGAGGCGTCGGGCCCGGCGGCCGCGAGGCTGCGGAGGAGCCGCGTGCCGAGGAAGCCGGGGACGCCGGTGAGGAAGGTCATGCGGGGGAGAACCGGAAATGAGGTGAGACGACGAAACGCTTCCCGGAATCCTGGGTGTCGGAAAGCCTTGGTGATAGGGTTCGAGGCGACCGCAGACGGCCGACCGCGGACCGCGGCAAGGCGGCTGCACTCCGCGACAGAGGATCCCGGACTACAAAATACGCCAGAATCCGGAAGAGGTGCCACGGCTCTCTTCCGCGAGGACGAAGGTGGAACCAGCCTCGATCTCAGTGTGTGCAAATGGCACGATAGAATGTAGCGTATCGGACATCGACGGACTCATTGCCCGAAATCTACCTATGTCCCCGACAGCCCAGCAGACCTCCCCGCCCGAGACCGAGGACGACTGGGTGCGCCGCGTGGCGGAGTGGGACGATGCCACCGCGAACGCAAAAATTCGACAGGGTCTCCCTATTGTCCTCGTGGTGCGTCTCCAGGAGCTGTTGGACCTCACCGACGAGCAGACGGCCCGCCTCATCGGCCGCTCGCGGAGCACGTACTCCCGCCACCGAAAGCAGGACACGGAGCTCGGGGTCTCCGAGGCGGAGCGGGCCGTGCGCTACGCCCGTCTCCTGGCCCTGGCGGCCGAAACGTTCGACAGTCTCGACGACGCCGCGGCGTGGATGCGGGAGCCGAATCGGGCCCTGGACGGAGAGACGCCGCTGGCGATGGCCGAGACGGATCCCGGCGCTACCCTCGTGCAGGACCTCCTGCTCGGCGTGCAACACGGATTCGTGCTGTGACCTGGGGCCGTGAGGACCCACTGCGCCGCCCGCTGCCTCTACCTGTTTCCCTCGGCGTCCCGTGGCTACTCGTCGCATCGTTCGCGTGACCCATCGCCAATACGCCGGAGAAGCGTACTCGGGCGAAGGGGGACTCTACGCCGCCGGGCGCTGGCACCGCCGCGGACGGCTCGTGGCGTACGCGGCGGAATCGCTCCCCCTCGCGACCCTGGAAAAGATCGTGGCCGTCAACGACATACGGCGCCTCCGGGAAATGGTCTACCTGCCTACCCACGTTGAGGAGGACGCGATCTGGACACCGGATCTGGAACGTCTTCCCGACGGCTGGGACCAGCGCCCGCCCACCGCGGCGTCGCAGGACTTCGGGATGGACTGGCTCGACTCGGAGCGCTCACCCGCCGTCCAGGTGCCCTCCGCGCTCTTCCCCACCGAGGCGCACAACTACGTCCTCAACCCCACCCATCCCGACTTCGGCACCGCGGTGCAGATCGAC
>CAZMDV010000620.1:0-1590 GCA_964564875.1 uncultured Salinivenus sp. | reverse complement strand
CCGGTGCGCGTGCCGGTGCCCATGAACGAGTCGCCCACGAAGGCATTGTCGGGATTGGGGCGCTCCGGCAGGGTAATGCTCTGCGACAGACTGGCCTGCAGGCCAATCTTGGGGTAGTAGTCCGAGCGTGCCACGTCCACAAGGGCGCGGCGCGCCTTGATCCCCGCCTCGGCCTGCTCAATCTCCGGGCGGTTCTGGAGGGCCCGCCGGACGTAGTAGTCGAGCGAGTCCGGATGGACCGAGAACGAGATCGGCCGGAGCTCATCGGCGGCCACCGCCACCGTGGTCCCGTCCGGCAAAAAGAGCTGGCGCCGCAGGGCCGACCGCGCCGTCGCCCGGTTCTGGCCAATCTCAACGACGCGGCGCTTGACCTCCTCCTCCGTCAGGCGCGTCTGGAAGAGGTCGGCCTGGCTCACGCCCTCGTCGCCCTCATCCAGGAGGGTGCTGATTTCCCGCTTGGCCCGATCGACGACATCCTGTGTGCGATCGGCAAGCCGGTCGAGCTCCTTGGTCAGCAGCAGGTTATAGTAGGTTTCCCCGGCGCGGGCGGCCACCTCCAGGGCCTTCTGGTCGACCCGTGCCGTCTCGACGTCCACCCCGTGCCGGGCGGCCTGAATGCTGCCCGACAGCTCGCCCCAGGTCCAAATCGGCTGCTGGACCGAAATCTCGACCCGGCTGAACGGGCGGAGGGCACCGACGGACCAGTCGTTGGTGACGCCGGGCTTGAGGTACAGTTCGTCCTCCGGAACCCCATCGGGAACGTTGTCCAACCCCGGCGCAAACGAGTGCGCCGTGCTCAGCGAGAGGTCCGTGAGGAACCGGCTGGCCCGGGCCTCCTCGCGGCGGGCCGTCGCGAACTGCCGCTGCGCCCGCCGCCGGTCGACCTCCGGGCTCGCGTCTAGCGTCCGGACCAGCACTTCTTCCAGGGAGACCCGTGCCGTGTCGGCCGGCAGCGGCGCTCCGGGCTGCGCGAGGGCCGGCCGCCCGGCCCCCAGCAGGAGCCCGGCGAGCACTCCGGCCGCGAGGACACGTGCGAAAGTGGGGCGCGTCATGCTGGCACTGGGAGGATTGCGAGCAAAGTCGATTGGGCGAAGTCGATTGGCCGAGCCCCCCTGCGGCCTGTGTCCCCGCCAATCACGTGCAGTGGGGCCGCCGCTCCCCGGAAGAAGGTAACGCCGGGCGCCGCGCTCGGCACACGCCGGCCTATGAGGCGTAGGGCGTGAATCCCTGTAGTCCCCTAGCATTTGTGATCGGTGCCCACCATGGCCCCAAGCGACGGCCCTCGGCCCCTCGGCGAGGTTCTCGAGGAAGTGATCGACGAGCTCGGCGTACAAAAAGAGATCGACGAGGCCCGCGTCGTCGACACGTGGGCGGCCGTGGCCAGCGACAAGATGAACAGCGTCACCGAGTCGGCCTGGATGAAAGGCTCGACGCTGTACGTCAAGATCACGTCCGCCGCCTGGCGCCAGGAGCTCCACATGAACCGGCGCAAGTGGCGCGACCGCCTCAACGGGGCCCTCGGGAAGGAACTCGTCGATGAAATCGTCTTCCGATGACGAATCCCGCAGCGCACGCGTCTTGTCCAAATCC
>CAZMDV010000619.1:0-1598 GCA_964564875.1 uncultured Salinivenus sp. | reverse complement strand
ATGACTCCTACTGCTTCACGTATTTGTGTAGGAGTTCCGCTGATCCCTGAGCCTCGTATGACCAAACTTTTCTGGATCGCCCTCGGTGGAAGCCTCGGTGCCCTTCTCCGTCACGGCCTGTCTTCACTTGCCCATCGTCTCCTGCCCCCGACGTTTCCGTGGGGCACGCTCGCGGCCAATCTCCTGGGCTGCTTCCTCATCGGCGTACTGTGGGTCCTTGCCACCGAGTACTCGTTTTCGCAGACCGTTCGGGTGTTCGTGTTTACCGGAGGCATTGGCTCGCTAACGACGTTTTCGACCTACGGCCTCGAGAGCCTCATGCTGCTCCGGGAGGGGCGGATCCTGACGGGGCTGGGCAACGTCATTCTCAGCAACGTCCTGGGCCTCGCCCTAGTTGGGCTCGGCGCCGCGTGCGCGCTCCTCGTGCTCGGCGAGTCTGTCACCGCTGTAGCGGGTGTGCAGCAGTGACGCTCCACTGTCGTTTCAAATACAGCAGTCCCATGTCGAATTCGCACTCTCGCCCTTCCCGCAACGCGGCGTGGTGGACGCTCCCGCTCGTCCGCCTCATGGTCGGGGCCGTCTTCCTGTCGGAGGGGCTCCAGAAGTTCCTGTATCCGGCCGTGCGGGGGCCGGGCCGCTTTGCGGACATGGGGTGGCCGATGCCGGAACTCCTCGCGAATTTCGTGGGTGGGGTCGAGAGCATCTGCGGCGTGTTGATTCTGATTGGCTTCTACACGCGGCTCGCCGCGGCGGGCACGGCCACGATCATGACGGTGGCCATCATCACGACGAAGATTCCGATCTGGATGGGCGAAGGATTCGGGCCGTTTGAGGTGCGCGAACTGAGCCAGTACGGCTTCTGGAGCATGGCCCACGCCATGCGGACCGACTGGGCAATGCTGCTCGGCTCCCTCGTATTGGTGATCGCCGGCGCCGGGCCGTGGTCCGCCGATTCGGAGTAGGGCCTCTCGCTGACTCGCTCTCCCGTCCCGTTCCCTTCGCATGCCCGACGCCCCGCCCCTTGCCACCGAAAATCTGACCCGCGTCGTCGACGGCGAGACGCTGGTGGCGGACGTCTCGGTCGAGGTGCGGGCCGAGGAGGTGTTCGTCGTGTTCGGCCCGTCCGGCTCCGGCAAGACCTCGCTCCTGCGCCTGCTGAACCGCCTCGACGAGCCCACGTCGGGGACCGTCTACTTGGAGGGCACGGACTATCGCACGATCGCCCCGCGCACGCTGCGGCGGCGGGTCGGGTGGGTGCCGCAGGCGCCGACGCTTATCGACGGCACCGTCGCGGAGAACGTGGCGTGGGGCCCCACGCTGCGGGACGAGCCGGTCGACACAGAGCGCCTGCACGAACTGCTCGACCGGCTGGGTCTCTCGGGCTTTGCGGAGCGAGAGGCGGATCGGCTGTCGGGCGGGGAGGCGCAGCGCGTGGCGATCGCCCGCACCCTCTTCAACGATCCGGATATCGTGCTGCTCGACGAGCCCGCCTCCAGCCTTGACGCGGAGGCGGCGGATCGCGTCGAGTCGCTCCTGGGCGACGTGATGAATGCCTACGCGCTCACCGCCGTGCTCGTCACCCACGACGCCGACCGGGC
>CAZMDV010000618.1:0-1599 GCA_964564875.1 uncultured Salinivenus sp. | reverse complement strand
CCCCACGTGGCCCCCGGCTGCACCCGCGCCGTCTTCGTATCCGGATCGACGCGCACGCCGGTCATCGGGGAGAGGTCGACCATGAGGGCGCCGTCGGCGACGGACCGGCCCGCGTAGCTGTGCCCGCCGCCCTTCACGGAGAGGGGAATGTTGTTCTCGCGGATAACGTCCACGGCGGCCATCACGTCGGCGGTCCCGGTGCACTGGGCCACCGCCGCGGGGCGGCTGCTGAGCCGCGCGTTCCAAACCGTGCGGGCGGTGTCGTAGCCGTCGTCGCCCGGCGCCAGGACCGGGCCGCGCAGGGCGTCGCGGAGAACATCGAGGGTCGTGTCGTTGAGGGCCTGAGGGGTTGACATGGCGTCCGCTCTCTGTGGTTGTTCGAAGCGTTGCGAGATGTGCCGTCGGGAATCGATTCGTCGCGATGCGCACCGAAACCCCCGACCAGGGGGGCTTATTCGGCGGTCGCTGCCGTCGTGTCGGCTAGGGAGTCGGTCAGCGTCCGGAGTCGCTGGCGGGCCTTTTCGACGCGGGACTGGAGCTCTTCGTCGGCCTCCGCCCACGCTCCGATGAACCGGTCGTAGGCGGCCTGGGCCTTCTTGGGTTTGCCCGTCTCTTCGTAGAGCTGGCCCAGCCGCTCGTGGGCGAGGGGGTGGCGCCAGGCCCCCAGGTACCAGCCTTCTGCTTTCTTTAGCCCGCCGAGCTTGCGGTACAGGTCGCCTCGCAAGATCGCTCCCTCCTGTCCCAGTTCGCTCGACCGGTCCCACAGCATTTTGGCCCGACCCAGCCTTCCGGCCCGAAAGGCGCGGTATCCCTTCACCTCGTCGATTAGTCGCTTGATCTCCGTCTCCCGCATCTCCTGCTTGATGCCCGTCGCGCGGAGGCGCTTGATGAGCGCCGGGACCTCGTCGCTTCGGTCCTTCTCCACGAGGTAAATCCCCCTGCACATGAGCTGCCGGGCGGAGCCGTCCTCTTCGATACCTGGAGGCTCCAGTCGAGCCCGGAGCACGGAATCGGCCGCCGGTATGCCCACGCTCGCCGACCGCGCCAGAAGGCAGGACGAAAACGTCGGCTCTAGCTCCCACTTCTGTAGGTGGGCCCGAGCAGCCTCGACCCTTCCCCGCCGAATGTCGCTGGCACTGTGGGCTCGCGCGTAAAATGTACTGCTAACCCCAGGGAGGGAATATGAAAGATCTCGCCGAGCGAGACGCGGGAGCACCGAGGCCCGGAGGTCCCCGTCTGTCGGATGGTTAAGTGCGTTGAAAAGCTGCTTTACGGCCTGGGCCGGGATGCTATCGACCCGAGCGAGGGCTTCGCTGCGCTCGGCGTCCGACCCGAAGATTAAAGCGAAGGCCAGCCTGTAGGCTTGCTTGCGGGGACCCTCCGGGAGGGCCTCGATGCGCTTCGCCGCGAGCGAGCTGTCATGGTGAAGCACAAAGGCCAGCTCCACGTGGTGGTGATAAAATGAGGGGACGCCTGGGTCCAGCTCGATGGCCTTTCGGAACGCTCCTTCTGCCTCGGGGAGGCCCCGAGGAACTCTGTTGTGATAGAGGACCTCCCCAAAATTGTACCATACAGTCGGGTCTTCGGGATAGTCCCTGC
>CAZMDV010000617.1:0-1600 GCA_964564875.1 uncultured Salinivenus sp. | reverse complement strand
CGTACGCCATCCGATCGGGGCCTACGCGGTCGAACCATCGTCCTGGCGCTGCCAGAGGACCCGTTGCGTCGGCAGGCACTCCCGACCGACCGTTCAGGGACCTATGCACCGGCCGATCGAGGGCCGCCATGGTACTGAGCACGATTCCCGACGCACCCAGCGTAAGAAGCTGCTCGGAGGGGGACAGGGTCGCGGGGGCCCGGACAATGTCGAGCACGTCCTGTCCGATTGTAGAAAGGTGAGGCACCCAGGGGCCTTGGCGCTGCTGCGAAACGGCCCGCTCTGGCTCAATCTCGCTGAGCTGGGCACAGACGGGGGCGGTACACAAACAAAGGACAATGACGCACGCGACCGTTCGGAAAAGGCTCTGACGACGCGAACACGCCGGGCGTAGGGGAGATGCAGACAAGGGGACATGCGGAGCTGTTAGAAGACTTCTGCAAATTCATAGACGCTCGGCAGTTCCCCGAGGTTCTGCTCAGGGGGAGATTCCCCAATTTTTCTTCATCATACCTCAATCTTTACAACTGGAAGCGTCGTCGTTTCCGTCCTCTTCGTGCGTTCCGTGCTTCGAAACTGGTTTGGCGGAGTGAAAGTGGTCGTGGTCCCGACCCGAGGGGACTTGACGGCTGAAGAGGGCGTCTGTTTGTTGAGGATGCGGTTGCACTGTTTCACTCGATCCGGTTCTGAATGTCCGATCCCTCCTCACTCTTCGAGCAGCTTCAAGAGCTCGCTACCGAGCAGAAAAATCCCCATTCCACGCATATCGACACGGCGCCCGTGGAAGAGATTCTGCGCGTCATCAACACCGAGGATCACAAGGTGCCGATTGCGGTGCGCCGCGAGCTTCCGCACGTAGCAGAGGCGGTGAAGATCGTGGTGGAGGCGTTCAAGAACGACGGGCGGCTCTTCTACGTGGGGGCCGGGACGAGCGGTCGGCTCGGCATCGTGGACGCCTCGGAGTGCCCCCCCACATTCGGGACCGATCCGGAAATGGTGCAGGGCATTATCGCCGGGGGGCGCGAGGCCGTCTTTCGGTCGCAGGAGGGGGCGGAGGACATTCCTGAGGAGGGGGCGAAAGCGCTCGACGAGCGCGGCGCGACGGAGGACGACGTGGTCTGCGGCATCGCGTCGAGCGGACGCACGCCGTTCGTGGTGGGGGCCGTGGAGCACGCCCGAGACGAGATCGGGTGCCCCACGCTTTTCGTAACGACGATCCCGCGGAAGGACTTAGATGTGGACCCCGACGTGGCGATCTGCCCCGTGGTGGGGCCGGAGGTGATCATGGGCTCTACGCGCATGAAGAGCGGCACGGCGCAGAAGCTCGTGCTCAACATGATCACCACTGCGGCGATGGTCCGCCTCGGCAAGGTCTACGAGAACATGATGGTAGACCTGCAGCGCACCAGTGAGAAGCTCGTGGAGCGCGGCATCCGCACGGTGATGATGGTGACGGGGGTCGACTACGAGGAGGCCGACGCGGTGCTCGACCGGTGTGGCGGGCACGTCAAGACGGCGATTGTCATGATCCTGGCGGACGTGGGCGTGGAGGCGGCCCGTCGCCGCCTGGAGAAGACTGATGGGTTCGTGCGGTCGGCGA
>CAZMDV010000616.1:0-1601 GCA_964564875.1 uncultured Salinivenus sp. | reverse complement strand
GTAGGAGTGATGCGTGAATCGTGAGACGTGAATCGTGAGACGTGATGCCTGACTCGTGATGCGCGACGGTTGGACGAGATCTCTCTCACGCCTCACGGGTCACGTTTTACTCATTCCAGTTACTCATCCCAGCTCCACCTTCCGCCGCCACTCGGGGCCCTCGGGACGGTCCATCACCTCGATGCCTAGGGCTTCGAGTGTGTCGCGGATGGCATCGGCGCGGGCGTACTCGCCCTTGGCCCGGGCGGCCTCGCGTTCGCTCAGGAGCTCGTCGACGGACTCCGACAGGTGATCGGCTCTGAGGGTCGCGTCCTCCTCCTTGGACGCCGATCCCGCCCGATGCTCCGACGCGACGATTCCGAGCAGCGCGTTGGTGCGGTCCAGCCAGTTGCGGGCGCTCCGGGCCGACGCTCCGCTCAGCCGGTCCGTCTGCTCGATGGCCTTCACGCCCTCCAGCGCGGCAGCGGTAGCGGCGGGCGTATTGAGGTCGTTGCACATCGCCGCCAGGGTGCGGTCGTAAATGTCGTTGAGCCGATCGCCCAGGTCGTCGGGGCCATCGGCATCCGCCTCCAGCGCCTCGTCGACTCGCCCGGCCGCGTCTTGATAACGGTGGACGTGGCGGGCCGCGGTGTGGAGGGTCTCGAGCGTGAAGTTGAACGGCTTGCGGTACTGGCCTTGCATCAGGGCGTAGCGGAGGGCGAGCGGGTCGACGCCCCCCTGCTCTCGGACCGAGTCGGGAACGTGCTCGGCCTCCGGATCCGGGCTAATGAGGTCCCGAACAGTGTAAAAGTTGTCCTTCGACTTCGACATCTTCCCGCCCTCTACCTGCAGGAAGCGCGTGTGCACCCAGTAGTTGATAACCTGGTGTCCCGCGAGCGACTGATTCTGGGCGATCTCGCACTCGTGGTGCGGAAAGATGAGGTCCTCGCCCCCGGTGTGGAGGTCGAAGCGATCGCCGAGGTACGCCATGCCCATCACCGAGCACTCGATGTGCCAGCCCGGATAGCCCCACCCCCAGGGGCTGTGCCAGTGCATGAGGTGCTCGGGGTCGTGCTTCCAGAGCGCAAAGTCGCGCGGATCACGCTTGTCGGGATCTTCCACCACGTCCCGATCGGTCGCCTCCAACTGCTGCGCCTCCGTGTTGCCACTGAGGTGCCCGTAGTCCTCAAAGCTCTCAACGGAGAAGTAGACGCCCTGATCGGTCGTGTAGGCGTGGTCCTTCTCGACGAGCTCAATGACGGCCTCCAGCTGATCGGTGACGTGCTCCGTCGCACGGGGACGCACCTCCGGTTCGCGCAGGTTCAGGGCTTCCCAGTCCTCCAAAAACGCCTCCGTGTAGTGGCGGGCGAGGTCGTAGATGTTGGCGAACCGCTCGCCCTCCCGCTCCAGCGCCCGCTGCATTTTGTCCTCACCCCCTGGGTCTACGAGGTCGTCCTGCGTGAGGTGTCCCACGTCCGTGATGTTGCTTACATTGGTGACGTCCCAGCCGATGGCCTCGGCGGTGCGTCGGATCAGGTCGGACGTAAGGAACGACCGGAAGTTGCCGATGTGGGCGTACATGTACACCGTGGGCCCGCAACTGTAGAAGCGGAGGTGCTCCT
>CAZMDV010000615.1:0-1606 GCA_964564875.1 uncultured Salinivenus sp. | reverse complement strand
GCTCGCGACTTTACGACCTTCCTCGACGCAGAAATCGAGGTCGAGGTCGAGATGGAAGGGAAATCTTTCGAGATAGGGAGCGACGATCCCTCCCGTCAGCTGACCGTCAGACTGAGTCCCTCCAACTGGTTTGTGTCGGACGAGAATCCGATTGACCTGTCGGCCGACGAGTACCAGAATCCCGACGAAGGCGAACTCGTCGAGTTCGAGATTGAATTTGAGGAGGAAAGCGAAA
This sequence comes from uncultured Salinivenus sp., assembly GCA_964564875.1. Classification (GTDB taxonomy): domain Bacteria; phylum Bacteroidota; class Rhodothermia; order Rhodothermales; family Salinibacteraceae; genus Salinibacter. The sequence goes on along the minus strand of CAZMDV010000615.1, from coordinate 1,371 downwards.
TCGAGTTCGACGATTAATCCGTTGACCTTGACCGGCACTGAACGGAGCATCCGCCCCCAGTGCGCTCTGGCACTGGGGGCGGGTCTATGTGACGGGTTCGACCGCGTAGGGCCCAGAAGCCCTCTCTCGTCGTGGTCACGTCAGGTCGCGGACATCCTCTGAAAGAGGATCGAGGGCGCGAGGTCCTCGGCTCTTTCCGAAAGGTAGAGCACCGTGTCGGACCCGACGGGGAGCGTAGGCGGCAGGGAACGGCAACGTGGCTCCACAGATTTCACAGTGGCCTTCCCTGCCTTAACGGCCGTGTCCAACCACGTGAAGAGGAGCGGTGAACTGAGGTCATAAACCTGCGTTTCCCGACGTGATGACGCCGAAGGCAGACATCTCCGTTTGTATTTTCCCTTTGCAAGCTCCCTTCCCATGAACGACACGATTGCCTTCGCTTTTGCCCTGGGTCCAGCGCAGGCCCTTCGAGGTTCAACGATATATACTTCCGCCTTACACCTGTCCCTACTCGACCCGATCTCGCCCTCATGGCTCGCAAGCGCCTTCCCCTCTCCCCCGATGAAAAACGACGTCTCGACACCCTGCTCGACGAGGTGATCGACACGACGGTTTACCACTATGGCACGGACGCGCGGCAGGCCGTTCGCTACGACAAGCGAGAGGAAATGTACGGCGGCAGCGGCACCGTCTACTTGCTACAGATGTTTGAAGAGGGTGAGCTCGTCAACAACCGAATTGGGGCCTACATGGTGCTTCCTACAGGGGAGGACAGCGTCGGCTTCCACACCCACGGGGATCGAGGCGAACAAGAAGTCTACGTTGTGATGCATGGCTGCGGCACATACCTGGAGAAAGACCACGCTGAGGCTGAGCCGCGCGGCTATCCCATTGAGGAGGGCACGATCACAACGATACGCGGAAATGCGTTCCACGCGGTGCGTAACGCGGACGGCGAGCCTCTGGTCGTTTTCGTGATCACCACCTTCGAGCCGTAAAGGGATGCCAGTACCGAAACCCGCGCCTTGATGTAGAACAGGAAGAGCAAGTGGTATGTGTCCCGCACTTGCTTAGGCTTCTTGAGCTGAGCTTCCACACGAGCCACAGGCTGAGTTACCCAAGTGAGGACGACCCTGGCGTATCAGTGGAAGGTTGACTCCGATGGACTTTCGGCCCCGGGCCTAGACGGACGTACTCTGGGGCCTAGCCGCTGGTGGGGACAGGTTTGACGGTTGACGGCTGTGCAATAACGGAACATAAAAAACTGCCTACCCAGGCACCTGCAGTTTACCGCCCGTCTCGGGGAGTTGGTGGTTTTCTCCTCCTTCCCGGCCGACTCTATGCCTGCCACCAGTGGCGGGAAACCTTTTT
>CAZMDV010000614.1:0-1612 GCA_964564875.1 uncultured Salinivenus sp. | reverse complement strand
TGGTCGTAGCAGAATGCAACGGACGACGGCTCGCCCCCGTGCTCGCCGCAGATGCCCACCTTGAGCGTATCGTTGCGCTCGCGGCCCCGCTCTGTCGCGATCTGCACCAGCTCGCCGACCCCGTCCTGATCGAGCGTTTGGAACGGGTCCTGGTCCAGAATTTCTTCCTCGACGTAGTAGGGCAGGAAGGTGCCGGTGTCGTCCCGGCTGAAGCCGAAGGTCATCTGCGTGAGGTCGTTTGTGCCAAAGGAGAAGAAATCGGCGGCCTCAGCGATCGCGTCGGCCTGGAGGGCCGCCCGGGGCATCTCGATCATGGTCCCCACCTGGTAGTCGACCGTCGCGCCGCGGGCCTCGAACACCGCTTCGGCCACCTCGTCGATCACGGCCTTCTGGTTGGTGAATTCTTCCTCAGTGGCCACGAGAGGCACCATCACTTCGGGCTGCACATCCACCCCGTTGGCCTGCACGTCGAGGGCCGCCTCGAAAATCGCTCGGGCCTGCATCTCCGTGATCTCCGGAAGGGTGACGCCGACCCGACAGCCGCGGTGCCCGAGCATCGGATTAACTTCGTCCAGGACCTCCACCTTTTCTGCGATCATCTCCGCGGGGAGGTCGAGGCGATTGGCCAGCGCCGCCTGCTCGTCCGGATCGGTGGGGAGGAACTCGTGGAGGGGTGGATCCAGGAGGCGGACTGTGACCGGATGTCCGTCCATAGCCCGGAAGATGTCCCGGAAGTCCTCCCGCTGGTACGGACGCAGGGCGTCCAGCGCCTCCGCACGCACGTCATCGCGCTCGGTCAGAATCATTCGCTGCATGTTGGAGATGCGCTCGTCGCCGAAGAACATGTGCTCGGTGCGGCAGAGCCCGATGCCCACGGCGCCAAGCTCCAGGGCCTTCTGGGCGTCGGGGCCCGTGTCGGCGTTGGCTCGCACCCCCATCTCACGGAACTCGTCGACCCACGCCATGAACCGTTCAAACTCGCCACTCAGCTCCGGATCGATGAGGGGCTGCTTGCCGACGACGACCTCGCCGGTCGAGCCGTTGATTGAGATCCAGTCGCCCTCCTCGACGGTGACTTGGCCATTGGTGAACGACTTTCGGTCGTGGTTAACCACGATGTCGCCGCAGCCGGCCACGCAGGGCTTGCCCCAGCCCCGCGCTACGACGGCGGCATGGCTGGTCATTCCTCCGCGAGAGGTGAGAATGCCCTCCGCCGCGTCCATGCCCCCCACGTCCTCGGGGCTCGTCTCGATGCGGACGAGAATGACATCCTCTCCGTCTTCGCTCCACGCCTCCGCGTCCTCGGCGGTAAAGACGGCCCGCCCGACCGCGGCCCCAGGGGAGGCCGGGAGCCCCTTGCCCATCACGTCGTCTTCGTAGTCGGCATCAGAGGCAAACCGGGGATGGAGGAGCTGCTCCAGGTGGTCCGGCTCCACCAGGCTCTTCACGGCGCGGTCCTTCTCTACGAGCCCATCGTCCACCATGTCAACGGCAATCTTGAGGGCGGCCGGCCCGGTGCGCTTGCCGTCACGCGTCTGCAGGACATAGAGCGTCCTCTCCTCGACGGTGAACTCCAGGTCCTGCATGTCGCCGTAGTGCTCTTCGAGCCGTG
>CAZMDV010000613.1:0-1614 GCA_964564875.1 uncultured Salinivenus sp. | reverse complement strand
ATGGCCGACATGATGAACGGGTCGGCCCGCGACGAGCACATCGCCGCCCTCCTCATGGGCCTTCGCACCCGCGGGGAGACGCTCGACGAGCTCGTCGGCTTTACGAAAACCATGCGGGAATTCGCCATATCGGTAGAAACCGACGACCCCCACGCCATTGACCTCTGCGGCACCGGGGGCGACGGAGCAAGCACATTCAACATCTCCACGACGGCCTCGCTGGTAGCGGCGGGGGCCGGCGTGACCGTGGCCAAGCACGGGAACCGCTCGGTCTCTTCCAAATCCGGCTCCGCAGACGTGTTGGAAGCTTTAGGCGTGCAGATTGACCTCGGAAAGGAGGGCGTGGAAGAGTGTCTGAACGAGGTGGGCATTGCTTTCCTCTTCGCTCCCTTCTTCCACCCCGCAATGCGTCACGTGATGCCGGTGCGCAAGTCGCTCGGCGTGCGCACGTTTTTCAACATTCTGGGCCCACTTTGCAATCCCGCCGGCGTGACCCGTCAGATTGTGGGCGCGTTCAATACCCAAACGGCCCAAACGATGGTGCGCATCCTGGCCCAGCTCGACGCCGACCACGTCGTGACCCTCCACTCGGAGGACGGCATGGACGAGGTCAGCGTCTCTGCCGCTACCACCCTCTTCGAGTACAACGCGTCGGACGAAAATCCCGTCCCACGAAGCCATGAGATCAGTCCCGAAAAACACGACCTAAGCCGGGCGTCGGTCTCGGCACTGGAGGGCGGCACCGCCAGAGAAAACGCCACCATCCTGCACAACATCCTGACCGGAGAGGACCAGGGCCCCCGCCGCGACGTGGCGGTGATCAACGCCGCCTACGCACTGCACGTGAGCGATCAGTTTTCCGACCTTGACACGTGCATCGAGGCTGCCGAGGAGAGCATCGACTCAGGGGCCGCCATTGAAACACTCAAACGCCTCGTCGACGTCTCTCAGACGACCAAATCCGGGTAGGGATGGGAGGATGGATGCCCCCCTTCCACCCGTTCACAGATCCACCCATCCACACCTACATAGCGCAGTGAGCATTCTCGACGACATCATCGATGACACGCGCGGGCTCGTGGAGCGTCGGAAGAAGCAGACCCCGATCGCGGAGCTCCAACAGCGTCCCTTCTACGACGAGCGGGAGCCCCTCTCGCTTTCAGAGGCGCTGAAGGAACGGGGCATGTCGTTCATTGCGGAGGTCAAGAAGGCCTCCCCATCGAAGGGCATGATTCGGGAAAGCTTTGACCCGGCATCGATTGCGCAGCAATACGCGCAGCACGGAGCCGCTGCGATCAGCGTCCTCACCGAGCCGCAGCATTTCCAGGGCTCCATCGAGCACATGGCCTGGATCCGGGCCCACGTGCCCGACACCCCGCTGCTCCGAAAGGACTTCATCATCGACCCCTACCAGCTCGTGGAGGCCCGGGCGGTAGGGGCCGACGCCGTGCTCCTCATCGCGACCGCCCTCGATCCCGGCCAGCTGTCCGAACTGCACGCCGCCGCCGCCGAACTGGGCCTCTCTTGCCTCGTCGAGGTGTACACGGAAGACGACCTCGACAAGATCGACTGGAATCAGGTGACCGTGCTCGGCGTCAACAACCGGGACCTGCA
>CAZMDV010000612.1:0-1626 GCA_964564875.1 uncultured Salinivenus sp. | reverse complement strand
CGATCAGTCCCCACTTCAGCAGCGGCCAGAGGACCCACCGGAGGAGTCCGCGGAGGAGGCGCGCGGTCCTTCCCCGCCGGCCCCGGGAACGGGTGCCTCTATCCGGACGGCTCGTTTGCGCTCGTGTCCCTCCAGTTTCTCCTTCTTCTGGAGACATAGAGCCAGTGCGGGGAACGATCGGGCCATTCATCGGCGCTACCGAGAGAACGTTCGAGGAAAAGACGGTTCCACGTAGCGCATCTCTGTCCGTCGATGTTACACACCCCTCTCGTTCCGGGGCGAGGCCTCAAGCACGCCCCTCGGGATCTGGACACTCCGCCCCGGTCTTCCGTAGAACGATGCTCACAGCCTCGCAAAAATCGCCTTCCCTTCCATGGTCACCCTCTACCGCCGCCCCGGCGACCCGTGGGCCGACGAGATCCAGGAGGCCCTCGACGAGATGGTGATCGCGCATGAGACGAAAACGTTCGACGAGGGAGCACCGCCGCCCGAGGACGTGCCCCAGCTGCCGGCCCTCCGCGACGACGGCGAGGTCGTAACCGGCGAGGCGGCCCTCCGCGAGCACCTCGACGCCCTGCGCGACTTGATGGCCGACTGGAACCGATTTCAGTCCGACGCCTGCTACGTGGAGGAGGACGACTCTATCTGCTGACCCGCTGTTCCCAAACCGGCTCCGCCGTTGGTTCTCTCTGCGGAAGGGATACGGTTCTGTTGCAGGCTTTTCAGCAATTCCGGACAACACCCCGCGCCCCCGCGGCATACACTTTTTGGAATTCGCGTCATGGTTTCCTGGCGTTTCGCTCACCGAACAGTTCGCCCCCAACATGCCCATCGATCTTGCCTTCGCCGACACGTTCGACCAGCGTCACATCGGCCCTACGGAGGCCGACGTAAACGCGATGCTCGACACGCTCGGATACGAATCGCTCGACGCGCTCGTCGACGCGACGATTCCGGATTCCATCCGGACCGACGAGCCGCTCGACCTGCCGCCCGCCCTCACCGAGCAACAGGTGCTCGACGAGGCCCAGAAACGAGGCGAAGACAACAAAAACTGGCGGTCCTTCATCGGAATGGGCTACCACGGCACCCACACGCCGCCTGTCATTCAGCGCAACATCTTGGAGAATCCGGCCTGGTACACGCAGTACACGCCCTATCAGGCCGAGATCGCGCAGGGCCGGCTGGAGGCGCTCCTCAACTTCCAGGACATGACGATCGACCTGACGGGCATGGAGATTGCCAACGCGTCGCTCCTCGACGAGGCGACCGCTGCGGCGGAGGCGATGATGATGCTCAACCGGGTGGACCGCCGAAGCGATGCCTCCACGTTCTACGTGGCCGAGGACTGCCATCCTCAAACCATCGAGGTGATCAAGGGCCGTGCCGAGCCGATCGGGGTGGACATCATCGTGGAGGCCCCCGAGAACTTTGTCTTCGGTGACGACACGTACGGCTGCCTCCTCCAGTACCCCACCACCGACGGGGCGGTGCGCAACTACCGCGACGTCGCCGATCGAGCCCACGACGCGGACGCCTACGTGGCCGTGGCGGCGGACCTGTTGAGCCTCACGCTGCTGGAGGCGCCGGGCGAGTGGGGGGCGGACGTGGTGCTCGGCTCCACGC
>CAZMDV010000611.1:0-1633 GCA_964564875.1 uncultured Salinivenus sp. | reverse complement strand
ACGCCCCCCTTCGCGGTCCCGTCCAGCTTCGTGAGCACCAGCCCCGTCACGTCCACGCTGTCGATGAACTCCTCGGCCTGCCGCAGGGCGTTCTGTCCGGTCGAGGCATCGAGCACGAGCAGGACTTCGTGGGGTGCACTTGGAATTTTGCGGCCCATCACCCGCTTCATCTTGGCCAGCTCGTCCATCAGCCCCCCCTTCGTGTGGAGGCGGCCCGCCGTGTCAATGATGGCCACGTCCGCATCCCGCGCCTCGGCGGCCTCGATCGTGTCGTAGGCCACCGCCGCTGGGTCGGCCCCGCGCTTCTGCTTGATGATGGGGACGCCCGCCCGGTCGGCCCAGATTTCGAGCTGCTCAATGGCGGCCGCGCGGAAGGTGTCGCCCGCCCCCACCAGCACGCTCTTGCCGGCCTGGCGGTACTCGTAGGCCATCTTGCCGATCGTCGTCGTCTTGCCGACGCCATTGACCCCGACCACCATGATGACGTGCGGCTGGTTGGGGAGCGGCGCCGCGAAGTCGGCCGGGCGCTCGTCGGACCCTTCGAGCATCAACTTCGCAATCTCGTCCTGAATCAGCCCGTTGAGCTCCTGGGCCGACACGTACTGATCCTCCGCCACCCGGGCCTCCACGTGGTCGATGATGTCGAGCGTGGTGTCGACCCCTACGTCGCTGGTGATGAGGACTTCCTCGAGTTCATCGAGGACCTCCGCGTCGACCGTGTCCTTTCCCCGCACCATGCGGTCGAGCTTCCCGAAGAAGCTACTGCGGGTCTTATCGAGGCCTTCTTCGAGCTTTTCCTGCTCGTCGTCGTCGTTCCAGTTGGTAAACTGATCGAGGAAGCCCATAACGTGCTGAAAAGCTACAAGAGAACACTGCGGGTCCTGCACGCGCTACGCCTGTGCTACGGAGTCGGCCGTCGCCCCGCCGGAGTCGCGGGAGGGCGGAGGACTCCGGAGGGCGGTCAGATAGCGAATCACGTACAGGACAAACGAAAAGAGGAACAGGCCCGTCGCCATCCAGAGACATACCTTGAAGACCGGCGGATCGGCCTTCAGGATCACACTCAGCACCGTGAGGGCCAGCCAGAGCGAGGCGGCCTTGCCGGCCCAGGCGCTCATCACGACCTGTCCCGACCGCTGCACGATGGCGAGCCCCCCGAGGAGGATGGCCATGTCCCGCCCCACGACGACCCCAAAGAACCAGAGCGGCAATTCGGGAGCGTTCGCAACGGCGGGCCGAAACGTGAGGGCCGTCACGGTCATGATCCCCGCAAACTTGTCGGCCACCGGGTCGATCACCTTCCCCCAGTCCGACACGGTGTGGGTCCAGCGGGCGATGCGCCCGTCGAACCAGTCGGTGAGGATGACCAGGACGACGAGCCCGAGCAGCCACCCGAGGGGCCCGTCCCGCCACAGAAGCACGGTGATCGGGATGACGAGCACCAGCCGGAGTAGGCTGAGCGTGTTGGCCACCGTCCAGAACTGTCCCAAATCCGGAATCCGGGGGGAAGGCATGAAGGAGCCTGATTTTTCAAGAGGACTGATAGATATTCAACGAGACAGTGTAGCGGACATTCCGGGAGACCGCGACCAGTCCTGGAACGAATCGATGGAATCCACGGGGATTTTGTGGG
>CAZMDV010000610.1:0-1635 GCA_964564875.1 uncultured Salinivenus sp. | reverse complement strand
CGGTCACCGAAGAGTCTGTCGACGCCCCGGATGCCCGCCGCATCGATGCCTCGGGCAAGACGGTGCTTCCGGGCCTGATTGACGCACACGTTCACATCACCGTCCCTCCGAACGAAAAAGACTCTACGGCGCTGGCTCGGCACATGGAGGAAAACGTGCCTAAAATCCTCCTGGACTTTCTTGATCACGGCGTCACGACTCTTCGATCAACGGGGGACTACTGGCCGTGGGTGGGCCGCCTTCGGGACCGGCTGGTCGCGGGAGAGCTCCGCGGCCCGCGCATGGTGACCTCCGGCCCAATCATTACGTCCGAAGAAGGACATCCGGCTGTGACCGTCTGTACGGGTGAGATGGGAGTTGCGAATCCAGATCGAGCTGATCCCTTCTGCCGTGCCCATCTCGCCGAAGAGGTCACCACGCCGGAGGAGGCGCGGGCCGCGGTCGAGCGGTTGGCGGAGGAGGGCGTCGACTACATGAAGTTTGTCTCCGACAGCACGGTCGCTCCGGTTCAGATCGAAGACGAGGTCGTCGAGGCCATCATCAACGAGGCGCACGAAGAGGGGCTGAACGCAGCGGGACACGTCGAACGGCCTGCCCACATGGAGCGGGCCGCCGAGGCGGGCGTAGACGGCTTTATTCACCTGCCGCTCGACACCCTCTCTACCGATCGGGCGCACAAACTGGCCCGCACGCTTGCGAAGCACGATACACCCGTGACCACGACGCTGTCTGTCGTGCTTCTTGCTCTCGACCGGCCCACGCGGACGTTGCAGGGCAACTCTCGGTGGTCGGAATACCTTGAGGTGTGGGCCCGCAACGCAGCAACCCTCGCGGAGGCTGGTGTGCCCCTCGTCGTGGGGACGGACTGGTGTCCCTGCTTCCCTGGCACAATGGGAAAGGAAGAGCCGCCTATTCAGCCCGGGGCTGTCATGCACACGGAACTGCAGCTTCTTCGGCGGGGCGGACTGTCGCGCAAGGCGATCCTGCAGGCGGCCACCGCCAACGCCGCCCGGGCGCTGGAGATGGGCGACGAGGTCGGCACGCTGGAGGCGGGTAAGCTCGCCGACCTGATCGTGGTGGATGGCAATCCGCTGGCGGACCTTTCGGCGCTCGACAGCATCGAGGTGGTCGTGCAGAACGGAGAGGTCGTGTCGTCCGACTGAGGCCCCGGCGCGTGGCATTGTCGGTCCCCGCTGCTCGATTGTCGAACGGACGCTCACCCGTGCAACACTCACCTCTCGTCAATACCAAGGCAGACCGGATTCGGTCGCAGGATATGATTTCACCTACGTCTCGCTCATTGACGCAGGGATTCACCCGTGCTCTCGGAGCGGGGTGGAGCAGTCTCGGTAACGAAGCTCGCCTGCCGATGATCGCAGCCCTGCCGTGCTCCTCGTCACGGCTGCAGCAGTGCCCGACTCCGCCCGTGCGCAGTCCGCCCCCTACGACCTCCTCCTCCGCGGCGGCCAGGTGATCGACGGGGATGCGATCTCATTCGCGCTGTTTTGCTCATTGAACCCATAGTCCCATGACCCTCAATTCCCGATCTGCCCCATCGCTGACATCCAAGCCCATCGCTACGATGCTCGTTGTGCTTCTGCTGACGATCGGCCTGGCGGCCTGCCAGTCCTCCGG
>CAZMDV010000609.1:0-1637 GCA_964564875.1 uncultured Salinivenus sp. | reverse complement strand
GGAGAGCCCGCTCCGGAACGCGACCTCATCGGCCGGGCCCCGGTTGCGTTTCACCTCCGCTCGCCTCCTCGTCCGCGTCCCCACCCGACCCTGCGCCTCCCTGCCGGATGCGCTTCATCTCGCGGTAGAGCCAGGCCTTGGCCTGCTTCCAGTCGCGGCTCACCGTCGTCGTCGAGACGCCGAGCGCCTCTGCCGTCTCCTCAATCGTCATTCCGCTGAAAAACCGGCACTCTACCCCCCGCGCCGCCCGCGGGCGCTCCTCTTCCAGCCGGCCGAGCGCCTCGTCCAAGATGACGAACGCCTCGGCCTCCTCCTCGGTCATGGCCGCCTCCCGCCCCAGCTTCTCCTTCAACTCCTCAAGGGAGAGGGGAGAGCCGGTGCCACCGCGCTTTTCGGCTCTTTTCCGCCGGGCCCGGTCGATCAAAATGTGGCGCATCGCCTGCGCCGCGACGGCCAAAAAGTGCGACCGGTTCTCCCAGGACTGCTTTTCCTGGTCGACGAGCTTGAGGTAGGCCTCGTGCGCCAGCGCGGTCGTCTGCAGCGTCGGCTCCCCCTTCCACCGCTGCCGCTGCCGATGGGCCCGGCGCCGGAGTTCGGTATAGACCTGGTCGTAGAGATCGCCGCGGACCTCCCCTTCTTCGTTCTGGAGACGGTTAAGGAGCTTGGTGACAGCGTGCTCCGATGAGCTTTCCACGGACAACACTAGCGGGTCTTTGGAGAAAATCGCGCGACCGGCGGCGCGTCGACGGCAACCGGAGGGGCTGCCCTCCTGTACCAGGGCCCTCACGCGTTCGCGTCGAAGGCAACCGCGAACAGACGTGCCCCAATGGAGCGGCGGACCTTTCGTGGTGGAAGAAGGACTTCTGGCGGGACAGCCCCAGTGTTGACACAAATGCTTCTTTGTATACACAGTTCAAGACCGCACCATGATCCGGCCGTTCCACTGCTCAGAGAAGTGCGCGACAGACGGCGAGTACTTCTCGGCACAGGTCACGGCCGTATCCATTGGCTGGGCCCACCCATAGTCTTCGGGGGGCGGACGCTCCCGCGCGGAAAAGCCACAGAAATCCTGTTCAGGACAGATTCGACAGGCGTGGCGGGGAGAAGGACGATCGGACGGGGGAAGGGGGGACTCGGGCCTGGAAAAGCCGCCCGTCGGGACGAGCCGACTCTTCCTCACCATCCGGGACTGCCAAAGCACAGAGATCAGTCTCCAGGACACCACTCCCAACCCCTGGCGGAGAGGCAACGACTGGCGAGAACTGGGGCTCCTGCAAAAAAAAAGCGCCCGGCCTCCCACCAGAGGCCGGACGCTGGCAGAAATGCGACTGCCAAAAGAGATGATGCGTGTCAGAAGGCTCCCCTGCGACACGCATTTATTACACACGAGAGATCCGGGACGACTTTATCACTTCTTGCGTGAAGATTTCTAGAAGTGCAGGTGCCCACCTTCTGCCGGGGACGCAGGGCGATTCCCGGCGCTGCGCAGCAAGCGCCCTACGGACCTTCTGCCGCAGGGAGGCCGGACTCTGGCACAGATCAAGCAACACATAGTCTTGAGGTCCCGCCAGAGCCGCTTGACTGGATTGAGTTCTGGGCTGTACGGAGGAAGAAACGTCAGTTCGAACGCTTCTCGG
>CAZMDV010000608.1:0-1641 GCA_964564875.1 uncultured Salinivenus sp. | reverse complement strand
GCCTACGAGTGCAGCCGCCGGGGCGCCCGGCTCGTGCTCTCCTCGCGCCGCGAAGACGCGCTTCGGGAGGTTCGCAAACGCTGCGTCCGGCCCGACGATCACGTCATTCAGACCCTCGACCTGGCGGAGCCCGGGTCCCTCCGGCGGGCCGCCGAGACGGTTCAGAACGACGCCGGTCCCGTCGACGTGCTTGTCAACAACGGCGGCATCAGCCAGCGGGGTACTGCCGCCGAGACGGACATGGACGTGGTACGCCGCATCATGGAGGTCAACTTTTTCGGCGCCGTGCAGCTCACGAAGGCCGTGCTCCCGTCCATGATCGACCGTCGAGAGGGGCACGTCGTGGTGGTAAGCAGCCTCGTCGGCAAATTTGGCACTCCGCTGCGCTCCTCATATGCTGCCTCAAAGCACGCACTGCACGGGTGGTTCGACTCCCTCCGCGCCGAGGTGCACGACGACGGCATCGGCGTGACGCTGGCCTGTCCGGGCTTCGTGCAGACGAACGTGGCGTCCAACGCGCTCTATCCCGACGGCACGTCGCTCGGGGAGGAGGCCGAGGAGAAGGGCATTCCGCCCGCCCAGTGCGCGGCGGCCATCGCCGACGCCATCGAGCAGAACACCGCCGAGTTCACCATCGGCGGGTGGGAGACGATTGCCGTGTATTTGAAGCGGTTCGTCCCGGGCCTCTTTCGACACGTTATTCGGAAGTACTACGGTGCATAGCCGGAGGCATTACGCCTTCAGGGCCGCTTCGAGGTCTTCTTCGCCCTCCGCCTCATACGCGTCGGTCGGCGGGCAGGAGCAGAAGAGGTTGCGGTCGCCGTAAGCGTCGTCGACACGGCGCACGCTGGGCCAGAACTTGTTCTCACGCACCCAGTCGGCCGGATAGGCCGCCGTCTCGCGGCTGTACGGGTGGTCCCAGTCCTCAGTGACCAGCATCTCGGCGGTGTGGGGCGCTTGCTTAAGCATGCTCGCCTCCGTGTCCATCGTCCCCGTCTCGACTGCCTCGATCTCACTGCGAATGGCCTTGAAGGCCCGGCAGAGGCGATCCAGCTCAGCCTTCGACTCGCTCTCCGTCGGCTCCACCATGAGCGTGCCGACGACCGGCCACGACATCGTGGGGGCGTGGAAGCCGTAGTCCATAAGCCGCTTGGCCACGTCCTGCTCGTTGATGTCCAGCTCGTCGCGGAACGGGCGTAGATCGAGGATAAACTCGTGGGCGACCCGGTCATTGGAACCGCGGAAGACGACGTCGTAGTGGTCGGCGAGCTGGTCGGCCAGGTAGTTGGCATTGAGGAGGGCCACCTTCGAGGCCGTCCTCATGCCGTCGGCCCCAAGCAGCTTGATGTAGGTCCACGAGATAAGCAGGATGAGGGCGCTGCCGTAAGGCGCCGCGGCGATGGCCGGGATGTTCTCGTCGCCGCCCGTCTCCACGACGGGATGACCGGGGAGGAAGGGCGTCAGGTGCTCGGCGGTGCAGACGGGGCCGACGCCCGGCCCGCCGCCGCCGTGGGGAATGCTGAACGTCTTGTGCAGATTGAGGTGGCAGACGTCCACGCCGTACTCGCGGGGACGGCAGAGGCCCACCTGCGCGTTCACGTTGGCGCCGTCGAGGTACACCTGCCCGCCGTGCTCGTGCAC
>CAZMDV010000607.1:0-1642 GCA_964564875.1 uncultured Salinivenus sp. | reverse complement strand
CGAGGCCGAGACGGTCGCTTGCCTGATGCCCGTCGAGGACGACCCCAGCGACGCGCAGACGGCGCAAGGCCTCATCGAGGGATTTATTCTGGCCGCGTACCGGTATCGTCGCTATGAGACCGCCGACGGGTTCGACGGGCCGTCGGCCCTTCTGGTGCATGTAGGAGACGACCACGATCGTGCATCTGTGCGGGACGGGACTGACCGCGGACAGCACCTTGCCGCCGGGGCAGGCACGGCCCGCGACCTCGTCAATCGGTCGCCCGACGAGAAGACCGCCCGTCAGTTCGCCGACGCGATTGCTGCGTCGGGAGAGGCCCACGGGTACCAGGTCGACATGTGGGACGAAGAGCGCATTCGCGAGGAAGAGATGGGTGGGCTTCCCGCCGATGCCCTGTCCTACGCCGCCGACACCTACGAGCCCGAAGTGGTCGTGGACCTAGCGACGCTGACGGGAAGTTGCATTGTTGCGTTGGGGCAGGCCGTGGCCGGCGTCATGATGAGCGAGACCGACGACGCGGCGGAGCGTCTTTACGCCATTCAGCGCGCGGGGAGCGGACTGGAGAGCGCGTCCATCCCCTCCCGATGTGACGAGTATGAGGAGCGCCTGGAGAGCGACATCGCCGACCTCCAGAACGTGGGCGGACGACAGGCCGTGGCCATCACGGCGGGCAAGTTCCCCGAGCATTTTGTGGGCGACTTCCCGTGGCTGCACCTCGACGTTGCCGGGCTGGCCTTTCGGAAAACGGCAAAGGCGTACCGGCCCAAGGGGGGCACGGGATTTGGCGTCCGTCTCCGGACGGAGTACCTGAGCAACTACGTCGTGGCCCGCGATCGCTCCTGATTCCTCAGTTCTCTATTTCGTAGAACCTGACTTCCAACCAAACTGCACTTCCATGCGCATTCAGCGACCCACATTCCAGCGCCCCGAACCGCCGGCCCCGAACGGAGCGCCGACCCGCGTGGCCATCACGCTCGGTGACCCGAACGGGATCGGGCCCGAGGTGGTGCTCAAGAGCCTGCACGACCCCGGCCTCATGCCCTCCATGACGCCGGTTCTCATCGGATCGGCCCACGTGCTTCGGGTGCACGCCGACGTGCTCGGCTTTTCGGACCTCGACATCCACGTCGTCGATGAGGTGCCGGACGAGGTGCCCCACGGCGACGTAGCGGTGCTCGACGTGGCCGAGGACACGGAGCCCCCCGTCATGTTCGGCTCTGTCACGGCGGAAGGAGGGCATTTGGCGATGCGGGCGGTGGAGCGGGCCGTGGAGGCGTGCCTGGCCGGGACCGTTGACGCGATGGTGACCGCGCCCATCTCAAAAGATGCCGTCCAGCGGGCCGGCTACGATGTGCCGGGCCACACCGAGTTTATCGCGGAAAAGACGAGCAGTCCCCAGCCCACGATGATGATGGTGGCCGGCGGGCTCCGCGTGGGGCTCGTGACGAGCCACGTTCCGCTGACGGAGGTGCCGGAGGCCGTCACCGAAGAGGCCATCCTCGAGAAGCTTCGCGTCATCGACGCCTCTCTGCGCGACGACTTCGGGATCGAGCAGCCCGAGATTGCCGTCTTTGGGCTCAATCCCCACGCCGGGGAGAGCGGCACGTTTGGGACCGAGGAGGAGGAGGTTATCATTCCCGC
>CAZMDV010000606.1:0-1643 GCA_964564875.1 uncultured Salinivenus sp. | reverse complement strand
TACGACCTGCTGACGGCCATCAGCAAGATTCTTCACGTGACCGAGAAGCCGCTGGAGACGCTCGGGGGGGAAGAGGTGCCGTCTGGGTCCGGACCCGCGTCGCTTCGGCTACGTGGAGTGACCGTCGGGTACGACGACGGCCCGCCCGCGCTGGACGACGTGTCGTTCGAGGTAGAGCCGGGCGCCCACCTCTGCGTCGTCGGGAACAGTGGGGCGGGCAAGACGACCCTGACCCAGGCCCTGGTGCAGATGCACGAGCCCGACCAGGGCCAGATTATGTTCGACGGACACGACATTTCTCGCCTCGACCCGCAGGCGTACCGGAGCGTGGTGGGCCTCGCCCTCTCCACCGATGAACTGTTCAAGGGGACCGTGGAGGAAAACATCACCATGGGACGCTCTTTCAGCTACGCGGACATCGAGAAAGCCCTCCGCCTGTCGTGTTTGAGCGAGGCGGTCCTGAACCTTCCCGATGGCCTCTCGACCCCTATCACCTCCGCGGGCCTGAGCCTCCCGCAGGGCATGGTCCGGCGCATCATGATTGCCCGGGCCGTGGTCGGTGATCCTCGCCTTCTCATCCTCGACGAGCCGTTTAACGGCATTGAGGAACCGGTGAAGCAAACCCTGGCCGACCGGATTTACAGGCACGACGCCTGGACCATCGTCTCCGCCGCCGACGATAATCCGATGACCGTGCGCCGGGCCGATCAGGTCCTCGTCCTGGATGAAGGGCAGCCGATGTGGAAGGGGTCCCCAGATCAACTCCGCGGCGAGCCAGACGACTTCCTGGAGCAGCACTTCCCGAAGCTCGTCGCGACGGTGCAGGAGGAGGGGATGCCGTCTTGAGCGGACCTCGCCCCACCACACGTTCCTCGTCCAACTTTCCTCGCCTACCGGATCTCCCCTGTGCGCCGACCCTGGCCAAGGCGCTCGGCTGATTTTTCCACCTGTCCATAGCATCCGAATCGCGATGTCCTCTCAAAAATCTGACTCAGACGCCTCCCTGCCGGACACAACACCGCCTTCTCGGGACCGGCAGTGGCTGCGCCCGACCGCGGAGATGGACGCTCCTGCCGGTCCCCGATACACGAGCGCGCTGCAGGCGGCACAGTCCCCCACCCTCACGCGCTCGGTTCTCATCGGCTCGATGATCGCGCTCGTCGTCCTTGGCGCGGTGCTGGCGCTTGTGCCATGGCGCCAGACGGTCTCCGGCACTGGGGAGGTGACGGCCTTCTCGCCGGATGCCCGCCCCCGAACCGTAGAGTCGCAAATTTCGGCCCGCATCGGCACGTGGAAGGTGGTGGAGGGGGACCAGGTGGCCGCGGGCGACACCATCGCGGTGCTGGAGGATCTCGGGTCCTCCTACCTGGACGATCAGTTTGCCGACCGGGTGGCTGAGCAGCGGGCCAGCAAGCTACAGGGGCTGCGCCTGGAGGCCGAGCGGGCCCGCCAGAAGCTCGCGCAGGCTCGTCAGAAACGCCGGTCCGCAGAGGAGAAGGTAAACAACGCCGCCCTCCAGATATCGACGGCCCGCGCCCGGCTTGACCGCGTGGAAGGCCTGCAGGACGACGGCCTCTCGTCGGTCCGGGACCTGGAGACCGCCCGCCTGAAGTTTCAGAAGGCGCGCACCGACTCGGTGGCCG
>CAZMDV010000605.1:0-1645 GCA_964564875.1 uncultured Salinivenus sp. | reverse complement strand
CAATTGAGGGGGCGGGGAGCTCTTTCTGAAGAGGGCGTGAAACACGTAGTGTAGTGACAACCGTCAATGTTTGGGTAAAGCCGTCGCAGTTTGATGCGTGCATCCTCGATCCGAAACCGCTAGTTTGCCGCCGCGCCTTTTTCATTGCGCCTCTTTGACCAAGCCAACGTTTCTTCTTCCAGGACCTTCTTCTCCGGAATTCTGCGCGGGAGGCACTGGGGGCCGCGCTGTTTTCGATCTCGGCCATGTTCAGCCACGGGCCGTGCTCCGGCGTGTAGTGAATTTCGAGCCGCTGGGCCAGCCGGCAGGCCTCCCCCAGAGGAAACGCCTCGTAGAAACTCGATAAGCCGTGGGTGATCAAGTTGTCCATCACCTTTGGCGACCGTCTCGGCGTCGGAATAGTGCTTTTCAAGGAGGCGCTTCATGCAGTGGGCCCAGTCGATCTTGGTTCGACGCTCTCGAACCATCACCGTGCGCCATCCCGCCAGTGGCTCGAAGAACATAAACAGGTTCACCACCCCTTCTCGCTCGTAGTGGTAGTCGCGCCGCTTCGGCTTGCCGGATTCCATCGGAAGCGGCTCGCGCACTTCTCTGATCAGCTGGCGCGGCATCTCGTCCATGCAAATTACCGGGCGTTTCGGATCGTATGGACGCTTGTAGACGGAGAGCACATCTTCCATCCTCGCCACAAAGTTTGCGTCTTGCTCCGGCGGGATTACCCATTGCCGGTTCCGATGAGGCTTGAGTCGGTTTGGGACCTGTCGGTTCGGAGCGTCTGTCGCACCGTCTCGTGGGAGAGGTCTTTGGCGACGTTCAGCTCGACCATCCGGTCTGCCAGAAGGCGCAGGCTCCACCGGCTCCGGCCCTCCGGGGCTTCCGAGCAGGCCAGTCGGATGAGCTCTGCCTCCTGCTCCCCGTCGAGCTTGCGGTCGTATTCGCGGTCCGGGGACTTGCGCTTAACGCAGCCGGTAAGGCCACGTTCGCAGAAGCGCCGTCGGATCCCCGCGACCGTACCGGAGGCTACTTCCAGCGCTTCGGCCGTCCGGGCGTCGGTCCAGGCCGGGCCTTCCGGTCCTTCGTCCACCTTCAGCAAAACGCGAACGCGCGTCTGCTCGGCCGCCGGGCGCTCCCCGCGCCCGAGGCGTTCGAGGAGGGGAGGCTGCTCTTCGGTTAGTTCGACACGGTATTTCTTGTTGGGCACGGCACCTTGGGAAGGGTATTCAAAGGGCGACTCCCAACAAACTACTACGCAAAGCCCACAGATTTACACCTGACAGCACACTAGACTGCCCGGCCAGCACCTCATCCATTTTGGACTGCCCAAACGGACGCCACTGCGACTCTTCGCGGGCCTCGAGCTCCCCTGTCCTCGCACAGGCTTCAGTTCGAAAGAGGCAAGGGCTCGCTGAGCGCAATCATCAGGGATAGACCAGGCTTCCGAACTGCGTGTAGAGGCCCTGTTCGACCGTTCCCCTTCGGACACGTCCACCTTTATGCATCCGACGATGCACCACGGTTTCTCCTCGATAACGTCCTTCTCTCCGGTCAAGCAGGAAATGCGTCCCGCTCCCATTCGACCGCATCTGATATCGCCCATCTTCCCCCGGCACGTCATGTCTAGAGACGGATTTCTCGAAGTTTCCCT
>CAZMDV010000604.1:0-1649 GCA_964564875.1 uncultured Salinivenus sp. | reverse complement strand
CCGATCGGCGGCTACGTCTTGCTCACCTCGCACATGGCGATGGATGCGGACGCCCTGCTCCTCCGCCTCGTCGTCATCGCCATTCTGTTCAGCATCCCGTTCCTCTGGTACCGCCGGTCCACCCTCAACGGAAGCGCCTCCTTCATGGCGGCCCTCGTGGGCTACGTGACGTGGTCGATCGGGGGGCTGTCGTGGCTCGCGGCGCCGGCCCTGCTCTACTTCGGCTACACGCTCCTCTGGCCCGAGGCTCGACGCAAAAAACCGCACGGGCATCGCGTGCACAACGTGCTCGGGGTGGCCTCGGTGGGACTGGGCTGGCTCTTCCTGGCGGTGGCCGTCGACGCCCCGTCGCTCCTGTACCCCTACACCGTCGCCTACGCCGCCTTCGTCGCCGTCATCGGGATTGAGCACACCGAGGCGTTCCACGAGGCGGACGCGTTCGGCCTCGGCCGCAGCGACGTCCCGTTTCTCGTCGGGAGCACCCTCCGCAGCGCCCTCCCCTTCGTGCCGCTCCTGTGGCTCGTCGACGGGGCGAATGTTCCGCTGATGGCGCCGTTCGGGGTGGGGCTGGTGGTAGCGGTGGGCATCACGGCCACGATCTTCTACGCGTACGCCCCGGTCTTTCGCGACCAGCCGAATCCGTTTTTCCTGCACCTGACCCGAGTGGCGCTGGTGGTGGGGACATCGGCGCTGAGCGTCCTCGTCCTCCTAATCATCGAGGCGTCGTAACGTATTGCGTAGTACGTATTGCGTATTTTTCGATGGCAAGCGGGCCAGCGATACGAAATACGCGATACGAGCGCTGGTTCGCCGAATTGAACTCTTTCTCCCATGTCAGACCTCTCCACGTTCGCCGACCCGACCACAATTGCCCAACTCGACGGCCCGCCGAGCACGTCGACCCTCGACCCGGAGGCCCTTGCGCGCCAGGCGCCCGATCTGCACCTGACGGTGTCGGACGACGGGACCAGGTGTGCGGCGCGGTGCAGTGTGTGGTGGACCGACACGCCGGACCATGCGGGGGAGACCGTCGGGCTCGTGGGCCACTACGCGGCGACCGACGAATCGACGGCCCGGGCGGTGCTCGATCGGGCCTGTCGGCGGCTGGCGGACGAGGGGTGTACGTGCGCGATCGGGCCGATGGACGGGGCCACGTGGTACCCCTACCGGTTCGTCACGGAGCGGGGCGACCGCCCGCCGTTCGTGCTGGAGCCCTGGCACCCCTCCGACTACCCCGAACACTTTCGGGACGCCGGGTTCGCGCCGCTCGCCCGCTACGTCTCGGCGATCGGGGCGGACTTTGATGAGGGCCACGTTCCGTCTCCGTCCGACCCGCCCCGCAACGACGTGCAGGTCCGATCGCTCGACCTCGATCGCTTCGAGGACGAGCTCCGTCGCCTCCACACCCTGGTCACGGCCAGCTTCGCCGACAATTTTCTCTATGCCCCACTGCCGGAAGACGACTTCGTCGCGCTCTATCGCCCGCATCGCTCCCGCATCGACCCCACGCTCGTCCGCCTGCTCGAGCAAGAGCAGGGCGACGGGACGCGTCTGGTCGGCCTCGCGTTTCTGATCCCCGACGTGTTGCAGTCTAAAACTACTTCCTCGCTACCGCTCGGGGCGCAGGCCGGACGGGGCGCGTCGGTCGA
>CAZMDV010000603.1:0-1651 GCA_964564875.1 uncultured Salinivenus sp. | reverse complement strand
GAACGGGATCACCGCCGAACTCCTCAGCAAACTCGCTCTCCCGGTCTCTCTTCACTCATCGACGGCCGGGGCTGGTGTGGCGACCGCGGTTCGGATCGCCTCCGCGAGTTCTTCGTCGGCCTCGCGCCAAGCGCCGTCCTCGTAGTACTCGAGCAGCTCGGCAATGAGCTCCGTTTTGTCGTCGTACTGCTCCTGCAAGGCCGCAAATTTCTGGCGTGCGCTTTCGGGACGGGGCCCCCAGGTGAAGAGTTCGTCCCCGGTTTCGGAAAAGGCGACGAGCTTCGGGATGCTCCGGCTTCCGTCGGTGAGGTACCGGTCCATGATGTCCAGATTGTCGTCCCGGGGCAGAATGCGGAGGGTCAGCTCCTCGGTCAGGGCCGCCGCCTCCGCGATCACGGGCAGGAGGAACGCCGAGTCACCGCACCATGGTTCAGTGAGCACCATCCACAGCTGCGGCTCGTCGATCGCCTCAATTGCGGCCTGGAGATCGTCGGAGGGGGTGTACGTTTCGTGGACGTGAGCTTGACGTTCCCAGTTGTAGTTTAGGTAGTGATGCATGCGACGCTCCGACGCGTCGGCCCCCTCCGGAGGGGGGTCCTCCGTTCGGCGCTTCCAGTTGTCGCGGTATTCGTCGTAGCGGAGGCCATCGTGCGGGCGGCCCTCGTCAAAAAAGTCAGGCATCGGTCAGAATTGGGGAGAAAAGCGCGAGGATTCAGCGAAGGAGGGCAGAGCCGCTCCCCCCAAACGACGTAGGTCGATGAGATTCTGGGCAAACGGCAAAGCCTCGTCATCCCGGTGATTCGCAAGACGGGACTGTTACAGCCACCGACTCACTTTCGCGGCGAGATAGCCCGCCGCCGCCAGTCCGGTAGCTACGAAGATGGACTGCCGAAGGCCTGAGGACTCCTCCTCTGCGGTGAGCGTGCCCTGTACGGATTCGGCCTGTTCCTCAACGGTGCTTTCGGCCTCCTCAGCGAGAGTCTCGCCGAGCGCCTGCGCCTCGGACGAGGCCTCTTCGGTCGCCTGGCGAAGGGTCTCGCCTGCTTTGGACCCGGCTTGATGCGCGCGCTCGGCGGCGAGGCGGCCGAGTTCCTGGGCCTCCCGCTGCACGTCCTCTCCCCTCTCTTGAGCCTCTTTCGCCAGCCGCTGACCCGTCTCCTGAGCACGCTCTCGAACTTGTTCGCCAGACCGGACCGCCCGTCTAGACAGATCCTGACCCACGTCCGCTGCCACGCGGCGCGCCTCGTCGGCCAGCCATTGGAGACGGCGCTGGGCCTGTTCCGACAGCGTAGGGGGCCGGGACCGTGTCGCCACGGCGGCACCGTAGCCGGCCGCCGCCCCGAGCACGGTGGAGAGGACCACCGTCAACAGCGGGCGTCGCTCGATCCAGCTCTGGGCCTGGCTTCGGGCCTGCCGAGCTTTGAGGCGCGTCAACTCGGCCTGGAGCTCCCCGATCTCTTCGCGCAGTTCGTCGGCAGATTTCTCGGAGGGAGCTTCGCGTAGATCGTCGGGCGAGGAGGAATCCGTCGTAGGTTCGTCGGCACTCATGGGGATAAGAAACGTGGGTTTAGTGGAACGAAAGACTGACGCGCGCCCCAGCACTGACGCACCGTTCTGAACTCAGTCTAGGATCTCTCCTCGACCACGGCTT
>CAZMDV010000602.1:0-1652 GCA_964564875.1 uncultured Salinivenus sp. | reverse complement strand
TGGGCAATGGCTCCAACGAGATCACGTACACCTTCGGCCTCGCCTTCCTCGATCCAGGCGACCCCGTGGTTCTGCCTCGGCCGATGTTTTCGCTCTACGAGAAGGTGATGCACCTCCAGGAGACCGATCTGATGAGCGTGCCGCCCCGCGACGATTTTCGGTTCGACGCCGGGGCGCTCGCGACGGCCGCGGCGGAGACCGACGCCGTCCTGACGATTCTAACTACGCCCAACAACCCGACGGGCTTGGCCATGACACTCGATGAGATCGAGCATGTGGTGACGGCAAGCTCGGGCCTAGTGGTGGTTGACGAGGCCTACGTCGAGTTCAACCCGGAGGGCACCGCCATTGAGCTGCTCGACCAACACCCGAACGTTCTCATTCTCCGCACCCTGTCGAAAGGCTTTGGCCTGGCAGGCGTGCGGCTCGGCTACCTCATCGCCCATCCGGCTGTGGTGCAGGAGCTCATGAAGGCACGCCTGCCGTTCATGGTGGACCGCTTCGCAGAACAGACCGCGCTGGCCGTGCTCCAGCGGCCGGGCCTCATCGAGGAGCGCGTTCGCCGCCTGAAGGATTCAATCGAGACGCTCACCGAGGCCCTGCAGGCCATGGACAGGGTCGAGGTGGTGCCGTCCCAGGCGAACTTCGTCATCTTCACGACTCCCCTCCCGGCCGATCCGTTACAGGATCGGCTGGCCGACCACGGCGTCCTGGTCCGCAACATGGGTGGATATCCGGAGCTGGAGGGCTACCTGCGGGTCAGTGCTGGGACCGAAGCGGAGAACAACGCGTTTCTGGGTGCGTTGGAAAAGTCGCTTTATGAAGTCGCTTCCGGCCCTGGTTCGTAGTGGCGGCTGGCTTCGCGCGACGGTCGGAGCGGGGGGCGCTGACGTTTCATTTTCGGGCACTGGACACTCTCTGAATTTACTGAGTTCGCGATGGATTTTACTCGGGTAGACATCATCGGTCTCTCTACCAGCCCATCCAGCGGAGGGGCCTATGCCCTGGTCCTGGGGGAGGTTGAAGGCAATCGCCGCCTGCCGATCATCATTGGGGCGTTCGAGGCACAAGCGATTGCACTGGAGCTTGAGAAAATTCAACCGCCGCGTCCGATGACGCACGACCTGCTGCGTGACACGTTCGAGGCGGTCGACGTCGAGGTGACGGAGGTCGTCATTGATGAGCTCCGGGAGGGCACTTTCTTCGCCAAGATTCGCTACCGTCACGACGGGGAGGAGCACCAGCTCGACTCTCGCCCCAGCGACGCCGTGGCACTCGCTGTTCGGGTGGACGCGCCCATCTACGTCGCGCCCGTGGTGCTGGACGAGGCGGGCATCGTCGCCGAGGACGAGTCGGACATCTCCTCGCTCGCCGAACAGGCCGAAGAAACCACGGGACCTGAGGAGGAAGAGATGGGCGGCACCGAGCTCGAAAAGATGCAAAAGAAGCTGGAAAAGGCCGTCGAGGAAGAAAACTACGAGCGCGCCGCCGAACTGCGCGACGAGATTCAGCGTCTTGAGCAGGAGCAACAGCAAAACAAGAACTGACTCCTGCACATTCGGTCCTGATAAGCTTGGCGAAGCCTTGAGGAATGTATCAAGGCTTCGCCTTTTTTATTTCCCGCGGACCATGCCCCACGTTTTGGGAGTGAA
>CAZMDV010000601.1:0-1670 GCA_964564875.1 uncultured Salinivenus sp. | reverse complement strand
GCCCAGGCGACCCATCCGACATAGGTTACCGATCTTCAGCGTCAAAACTCATTAGGGGTTAGCGCGTCTCCAGCGACACTTCCAGACGGGCTTCTTCCCCCGCACGAACCTCGACCTGTTTGGTGAGCGTCTCGTATCCGGAGCGGGCGAAGGTGATCTCGTAGGTTCCGGCAGGAATACTATCAAGTCGCAACGGAGTCAGCCCCACCACTTCCGAGTTGAGCGCGACCGCTGCATTTTCAGGGGTCGCCCTCAGTGTCAGGATGCCCGTCGTCGGTCCGGAAACCGGCGCGTTCTCTGCGTTCTCTCCGATTGACGCATCGGCAGCTTCGGAGAGTGAAAGTCTTTCTGGCACGAGTTCAGCAGGCGCGGGTGTCTCCTGAATGGGGCGCACCCGCTGGCTCGGGAGTGGACGTGGGAATTTCTCTGGGTTAGTCTCCGGGGGCTCGCGTCCTCTGTGCGTGGGGCGAAGCCGTGGTCTGTAAACCGCGGTGTCGTTACTGCCCAGGACCATCACGGTGTCCGTATCCGAGTAGTCGTCCTTCGCGACGGTGACGAAGTACACCCCCGCCCGAAGACGGTGCGTGTCGAGGGGAGTTCTGCCGACGGTGTCGCCCTCGATAATTACAACCGCGTCCCCGGGGTCGGAGTAGACGGATACTGTCGCGCGAGAGGATTTGGAGTTCGTCCCCACTATCTGTGCCGACGATGTCTTTGCGGCGTCCTCCGCTCCCATGGAGCTTCGATCTGGAGCAAGGAAATACAGCGCGCTGAACCCGATAATGCTCAGCGTGAGGACAATCGAAAAGCTGTAGCGGCGAAGTCGCCTCATAACACTGCCCTCCATGCTGACAACGGAGATGGGAGTGGCAGACGGACCAAGGCGTTAGCGAACAGTCCGGCCTGAAAGTGATCGTACCAGCGACATCGGACGGGTGCCCGAGTTTTTGGACCAGTTGGGCGGCTACTTTCGGCTAAGACGCAGCAGTAAGTTGCCGTTCTGATTCGGGAATATCGAGGGTTTGCTCAAGATGTTCGCGGGGCGGAATGTGGCCGATCGAGGAGTGTCGCCGTTCCTGGTTGTAGTACTCGAATCGCCTATCGAAGACGTTCCGCAGAGCGGGAAGGAACGAGGCCTCCCCGATCCGGGAGCCAATCTCAGTCTTCGTCCGCCCCCAGAGCGACTCAATCCAGGGATTGCCTTTTGCGCCGTTCTCCGAGTAGCTGACACGCATGCCATCGTCTAGTAGAATCGCCCTGAGCCACCGATAACTGGTGTACACGCTATCTTGATCGTGGTGAATGGTTCTTCCGGCCATGTTCAAGTTCAAGGTAGCCATCCGCTCGCGAACGCGCTCCCAGCAGCAAATCGCGAGCTGTCGATCGGCGCTCGGGCCGACGGCCCAGCCTGGCACATACTTGCTCTCCAGGTCGACTACGGCCATAAGGTACGCCTTCCGGTTTCCGCCGGCGTAGGCCACCTCCGTGAAGTCGGTCGAGAACGCCTCCAATGGGCCTGGATCTCGGCCTTCTGCGAGGTTGAGCTGCCCGGAGGCCTTCTCCAGAATCTTCTCTGCCGGCGAGGGGCTTTGCTTCGATACCTGCTGGGGCAAAGCTAGTTCATGCTCGCTAAGGAGCCGTTTGAGCCGTTTATGATTGACTCGCAGACC
>CAZMDV010000600.1:0-1679 GCA_964564875.1 uncultured Salinivenus sp. | reverse complement strand
CTCACGCGCCGCATCCGGCGGGCCTACGAGGCGAAGACAAACCGCTACCGGCAGACCCAGAACGAGGCCGACAAGCCGCAGCCCCTCATGATCACGATCGAGGAGGCGCACAAATTCCTGTCGCCGGACATCGCGCAGGAGACGCCCTTCGGCAAGATTGCGCGCGAGATGCGGAAGTTCTTCGTGAGTCTGCTGGTGGTGGACCAGCGCCCGAGCGCGATCGACGAGGAGGTGCTCAGCCAGATCGGGACCAAGATGGTGGCCAAGCTAAGCGACGACAAGGACATCGGGGCCGCGCTCGTGGGCACCAGCGACGCCTCATCCCTCCGCGAAATTCTGGCCTCCCTCGACGCGAAACAGCAGGCGCTCCTCCTGGGCCACGCGGTGCCGATGCCCATCGTGGTCAAGACGCGGACGTACAACCAGGACTTCTACGACGCCCTTCGCAACCATCCCGCAGTGAGGAGCGGCGACGGAGACGCCGATCCGGACGAGGAAATGGAGGATCTGTTCTACTGATGTGTCTTTCTTACAACCCAAAATCGACCTGTGGCAACACAGTCCCGCGGCACCTGCCACTTCTGCGACTCAGACTACGCGAAAGGCGGAATGGTCCGCCATCTCCGGGCGTGCTCGGAGCGGGAGACGGCGATTCAGTCGGCCAACGGGCCCGACGCCTCAGAGACGTTGTACCACCTGCGCGCCGAGGACGAGTGGGGGCGGCCCTTCTGGCTGGACCTGGAGATGCGCGGGTCGGCGACCCTCGAAGAACTGGACCGTTACCTGCGGGCCATCTGGCTGGAGTGCTGCGGCCACCTGAGTCAATTTTCGGTGGGGGGATGGGGCGGCTCTGAGATCCCGAAGTCTCGACGCGTGGATCAGGTGTTCGACGAGGACACGGAGCTGACTCACATCTACGACTTCGGCACCGAGTCGCGCACTCTAATCCGGACGATGGACCTGCGCGAGGGACCGCCCACGACGGAGCACCCCATCGAGCTGATGGCGCGCAACAACAAGCCCGAGGCCGCCTGCATGGAGTGCGACCGGGAGGCGTCGTGGCTGTGCGTCGAATGCACGTACGACGAGGACGCGTCGGGCACGCTCTGTGAGGAGCACGTAGAGGAGCACCCGCACGACGCGTACGGGCCGCCCATGCCGATTCTCAACTCCCCACGCACGGGCATGTGCGGCTACACCGGCCCCGCCGAGCCGCCATATTGAGCCGTATTGATCGGGGCAGTTCCTAAAGCCCGGTCCTACGCCTGCTGGGCGAGAGGGGATTGTCCGCCGAGAACGGCTCGTCGTTTACGAGGCGCGGCCTCGTCGCGGTCGGTCGGGGCGCCGGTAGGCAGTGCCTCGGCGAGCGCATCTTCGAAGCTCTGGAAGAGCACGGCCGCGTAGAGGCTACGATATGGGTGGCGCTGTCGATCCTCCTTGGAAATGGAAAGGGTGAGGTCGTTCATGGCAACAGGCGTACCTTGTCGGAAAGGGTAACAACTCGGACGGTGCGGTGTCTCTTAACTCATTCTGTGATTGGATGATGGAGCAAATAGCGTGCCAGCGAGAGAGTCGGCAGATTCCACCCGCGTGAGGTATCGTCTCTTTCCCATTCCGAAGAGGCACTCAGCTTCTAGAATCCTCAGTGCAGGCGGTTACAGCGGCCCCGTCTGCCACCC
>CAZMDV010000599.1:0-1682 GCA_964564875.1 uncultured Salinivenus sp. | reverse complement strand
TGACAACGATCTGTCTTTCGAGCGATTACGGAAGCCCCGCAGCGCAAATCGTTCTACTCACAAAATCTCAGCCCGATGAACGGCGGACCAGAAAAGTTGACCCTGGAGCAACAGTCGAAACTGATGGAGCACCTCGAATCGAACACCAAGCTGGGGGAGAAAGGCTGCTACGCCTGCGACCATCAAGGACAGCTCAGCATCGGACCGTTCGGCGGACATGTTCCTGCCCTCGAGGCGGACGGCAGCCCTACGGAGAGGATGGGGATGAACTTCGCGGTGGTTTCGTGCCCGGAGTGCGGCTACACGATGCTTTTCAACCTCAACTTTACCGAAGAGGACATATTGTAGCGGGACACGGCGGCAGGCCTACCAGCCGGACGTTGCCTGTGGTGTGGCCCTCCGCGTGAATTCAAAGGGGCGACCGTCCGGGAGACCCATCCCAGATTCGTGGTCCGAACAAATTTTCCCGCGAGCAGCACCCTGCGGATGGAGCTACAGATCGACGACGTTTCGAGAACCTATGCCGACGGCACCCAGGCGGTGAAGGGGATGTCTCTGACTATTTCGGAGGGTGCGGTCGGGCTCCGAGCGGCCTTGGCAGGCTGCAAATCGCCCCTTCACTCAACCGGTAGCTCCACTACAGGCCTCGTTCAGGGTGCGATTTTCGCTCCGTCAGTTCTCGCTCTCGCGATCCGACCCAAAATCAACATACCAGACTCTAAGCTCGCCTGAAAATGGCATCTCGGTGCTACCGGGCGCTAGCCGACGTCCGGCCGCAACCGGTCGAAGAGGCGCTCCAGCTCCTCATCGGAGACGACGCCGTCTACGCGCTCCTCCGCCAGGTCCGCCAGCACGCGCTGCCACATCTCCCCCGGCGCGAGCGGGTCCTGGCGAACAAGGTATCCGTGCTCGAGGAAATACGCCTCCAGGTCGTCGGCCTTCGAGGAGTAGAATCCCTCTACGCGCTCGTCGCTCCGCTCCCGGATGACCTCCAGCAAGGCCCCGGCGTCCCCATCGAGCTCCTTGGCGATTTCGGTTACCCCGTCGATGAAGGTATCGGTGACGGCGTCGGTTTCTTTGAGGGCCTTCCGGTCCACCGGCCGCCCCCGACCGACGTGCCAGGCCTCCTTCCACGCGCCGACCGCCTGGGCGCGGGCCTGTACCCGACGAAATTCTTTTTCGCCGAAGGGCGTGGCGCCCACGCCGCCGAGCTGATGGCGGTTCTGGAGCTGGCCCCACACGGAGGTGCCGCTTTCGAGGAGCTCGGTAAGCGAGGTCGGCGACTCGACTAGGTACCAGAGATGAAGCCGCCCCACCGGCTGCCGCGGCGACCAGTCCGGCACGCCTACGACCGCCCGCAGCTCCTCGTGGGTCGTGGCGTCCGGGTCGGGCAGGTCCTCCGGAGCGCGTCGGACCGGCACCGCAGCGCCGTCGCCGCCCGGCCCTGACAGGTCGCGGACACTGAGCTCCCCGAGCGAAACGACGGAGTGCCCCATCTCCTCTTCCCCAAGGCTCGCCCGCCACTTCTGGACCTCGTCGGCCTGGGCAGTCAGATAGAGCACCTGTCGGCCCTCCGCGCAGATCGTCTTCACGGCCTCGATGATGGCACGGGCCCGCTCCCCGTCGCTGTTTGCGAGGGTCTCATCGAGCACGAGGGGCGCCCGGCAGGCCTGCTCCTGCGT
>CAZMDV010000598.1:0-1692 GCA_964564875.1 uncultured Salinivenus sp. | reverse complement strand
CTTGCAGCACGAGTACTCGCCGGGGTGGCCTCAGACAATCCGCCAAACAGCTTCTGGGGACGTTTTTACTGTTTCGACCCTCTCCCGCGTGGACGCCCACGCGAGGACCGCTTTCAAGCTTCCCTTGGCAAAACGCGCCGATGAGCGAGTCTCCGGACGTCATTCTCCTGCGGTCGGCAGACGAGCCCGATCGGTACCTCGCGGCGTTCGGTCGGGCCGGCCTGCGGGCCGTCTGCGAACCGGTGCTGGCCTTTGCGTTTCAGAATCAGGCGGCCCTCCGAGATCGACTCGAACAGGGGGGCAAGTACGATGCCCTTGTCGCTACGAGTCCCCGCGCCGCAACGGCACTCCAACGCCTCTTTGCCGACCACGAAGGCCTGGCCGAGTCGTGGGGGGGACGCAGGGCCTATGCCGTAGGGCCCAAAACGGCCGAGCGACTCCAGGCTGTCGGGCTGGAGCCGAGGGGCCACTCGGCCGGTGACGCCGAGGCGCTGGTGTCCTACATCGTCGACGACGCGCCCGCGGCGCACCTGCTGTTTCTCAGTGGGAACCGGCGGCGCGACACCCTGCCGGGCGGACTTCGGGACGGGGGCGTCCCGTTCGACGAACTCGTGGTCTACGAGACCCGGACCCGAACTGCCCTTGCGTTGCCGTCTCCAACCGAGACGTCCTGGCTCGCCTTCTTCAGCCCTTCGGGCCTGGAGGCCGTGGCGCAGGCCGAGTCAGTCGACCTTTCGGATTACCACATCGCGGCCATCGGCCCCACCACGAGAGGGGCGCTGGAGGACGCTGGGCATCCCGTCGACGCGGTGGCGGCGGAGCCCTCTCCGGACGGTCTCGTGTCGGCCATCACCGCCGCGGACACGGGGCAATGACTGGTGTGGGCTACGCTTCCGAGTCGCGGAGGACGCCGTCGATGGAGGCCCGGAATCGGGCGGTGGCCTGCTCCGGATTGGTGGCAGTGGCGACGGCCGAGAGGACGGCCACGCCGTGGGCGCCCGCCTCCAGGGCCGACCGGACGCGGTCGTGCGTCACACCCCCGATGGCGATCACGGGAATCGGGACGGTGTCGCTGGCCTCCGCGAGTCCTTCCGGGCCCTTCACGGATTTCGGATTGCGCTTCGAGGTCGTCGGAAAGACCGGGCCGAACCCAACGTAGTCGGCCCCCATCTCGTAGGCCTCCACCACCTGGTGCGTCTTCGTGGCCGTGGCCCCGATGATGGTGTCGGGGCCGAGGATGGATCGGGCGGCGTCGACAGGAAAGTCATTCTGGCCGAGGTGAACGCCGTCGGCCTCGACGGCCTGGGTGATGTCGATCTGATCGTCCACGATGAGGGGCGTCGACGCATCGGTACATACGGCGGCGACCTTGCGGGCCTCTACGAGCTTGTTTTGGATTCCACCGTGCTTCTGGCGAAACTGGATCGTGTCGGCCCCACCTCGAATGGCGAGCCGGGCCAACTCCGCGTGGGGATAATCTTGCTGGAGATGGTAGTCGGTAAGCACGTGCAGGCGACCGATCGACGAATCGGCGGCGGTGGGCTCTCCGTTGGGCGAAGGGTTCTCCATGACTGAGGACATCGCATCTCGAAGGTGATGTACGGCGCCTTCACTTTTCAGTCTCGACGCAGTTCCGCTAAACGCTGAGACACGCCCTAGTCGAGATTTCGAGTGGGAAGTGTCAGGCCGAGC
>CAZMDV010000597.1:0-1694 GCA_964564875.1 uncultured Salinivenus sp. | reverse complement strand
AGCTGCTCGCTGCCCAGCAGGCTGGTGCCGATGAAAATGGTGAGCACGTAGAGCGCCCCCACCAGCAGGACGCTCCCAATCATGGAGCGGGGCAGGTTGCGAGCCGGGTTTTTGATCTCTCCCGCCACGGTGGCGATCTGGACGAAGCCCAGATAGGAGGTAAAGACCAGCGCCGCCGTGGTAAAGACGGGCATCGTGCCGTACGGAAAGAACGCCTCCGGCACCTGTGGGCGCCCAAACACGCCGAGGGCATCCAGCCCGCCGTGCCCGAGAAAGCCCGCGAGGATGGCGAGCAGGCTCCCCACGATCCAGTTCTGCAGGTCCCCCGTGTTTTCCGTGCCCGTGATGCTGACCCCCGTCAGAAGAATGGCCATGCCGAGGGCGAGGCCCATCACAGAGAGGGGAAGGTCGAGGCCCAACTCGTGAACCAGGTCGGACAGGTAGTGCCCAAAGCCCATCAGGTAGAACGCGGAGGCAAACACGAGGCCCAGCCACTGGCCGATGCCGACCATGCAGCCGGGGAGGGTGCCGAGGGCGCGCGAGACGAAGAAGTAGCCGCCGCCGCTCTCGGGCATGGCCGTGGCGAGTTCGGAGGTGGGCAGGGCCACGAGCAGGGCGATGACGGCCCCAATCGCGAACGAGAGCATGGCGGCGGGGCCGGCCTTCCCCGCCGCGAGGCCCGGAAACACGAAAATGCCGGCCCCGACCATGGTCCCGGTGCCAATGGCCAGTGCCGGGACGAGGCCGAGCGTCCGTTCGAGTTCCTGCTGGTCGGGGCCCGGCTTGGATGCCGAGTCTGCCGGGGTGGAGGACGATGGTTCACTCATTGGGGTAGAGCAAGCGCACTGTATGATAGGACTTACGCACTTGACGCCAGACAGCTTTGAACCGGAAACTCGTTGCTCGCCGGTGAAGCTCCCAAAGAATACGAGTCATTCTGAGCGGAGCGAAGCGGAGTCGAAGAATCTCTCCGAATAAAGCGAAAATGTTCCCGCAAGGCAGAGACGGTTTTCCGTTGTTTTTGTCATTTTCGAAGAGATTCTTCGGTCGCAGGCTCCCTCAGAATGACTTTGACTCCCACGTTGGCGGACAAACCGGAGCTTCACCGGCTGAATATGCAAACTGCCCGACAGCTAACAATTTCAACTGCGTAAGTCCTATGAACGTCAACGGACACGAAAGCATCCCGGCATCGGTGTCGTCTATGCGGCGGCGTTGGCGAAAGAGAGTCAGCCGGATCGCCAGTGGTGCGTCAACTGCTATATGACGGGTCGCCCTCCGATCTCAAAATTCCCCAATACCGGCACGTCATTTCGAGCGTAGTCGAGAAATCTCCTCGGATAAGCCGCCTACTTCTGGGAGGCTCCTCGACTCCGCTCGGAGCGACGTGCCCTGGGAATTTTGAGATCACTTGTAACTCGACAAACTGACCTTGACTGACCACTAGTCGATCAGGCCCTACGGTCCCCGACGATCGACCGACGTTCGAACAGCCTGTGGCCGGGCCGCGTTCTCGATGAGTCGGGGACTGCCGCGAATAGGTCGCTGGGGCAGAACAGAACAACAGAGCAGGACTTACGCAAATTCTCGATAGCAGGTCATCCCGCACCCCGATGCGGGATCTCAATGGGACTGGTAGCCCTGGTATGTTGATATTCCCTCGTGAGAGGGGCACCTTCCCGGGGAGATCGGGA
>CAZMDV010000596.1:0-1698 GCA_964564875.1 uncultured Salinivenus sp. | reverse complement strand
ACTACCCCCTCTCCCCCCCGATCACCGGGCAAACTGTCCAGTGACAGTGGAAATTGGAAAGATGAGTGTGATGTTTCTCTTTGGTTCATCTTCAATGTAATAATATTATACGGAAAGAATCGCTCCAAGAGACATTTCGGGGATTGCTCCTTCGTAAGACGTTAGATTGTTTTACCGGTCGATCTCACTTTAAGGATCAATTATTGTTAAGTGCTAGGCGTATATTCATATTCAATGATCAGGGCACCGGCGACGAAGAGGTTATACCGATTCGCACCTCGGTCGACCGGGGCGAATGAGATCGTTACCCCGCGTTCCGGATTGTCCTCCACCTGACCGCCATCACTGGAAGGTCCGAGAGGTCCGTATCTGGAGGAACGCGCAAACATAAAACTGACGACCCAGCAGGGGCTCTCTATGAAGGCCGAGGGAAACGTCGAGCGGTTCTCTCTGACCTGACAGGAGAGGGACCTGCTCGTCCCGTCTACGGATTTCACCTGTCAAAGCGGCTGAATCGTCAAGGGGGCTGCCCCCGTTGCACCTAGGGACGAACTGCTCATCCGTCGTTCCGTCCGCCATGCCCGCTTGCACCTACTGCGACGCGCCCACCGACGATCCCATCACGGCCGACGACGTGGATGGCGTCTTCTGCTGCAACGGCTGCCTGGAAGCCCACCGCGTCGCCGACGAGCACGAGGGGCACGATGAATGCTGCCATCACGGCGATGGGCACGGCCATGACCACGAGGCGCACGAGCAGGAGACCGAGACGGCCTTCCTCCACGTTCGCGGCATGCACTGCACCAGTTGCGAGGACTTCATCGAGACGGTCGCCGCGTCGACGGACGGCATCCACGAGGCGGAGGCGAGCTACGCCTCCGACATGGCGAAGGTCTCGTACGATCCATCGCAGTACAGCCAATCGGACCTTCCTCCCCTCCTCACGCGCGCCGGCTACGAGGCCCACCTGAAGGCGCCCGAGGAGGAGACCGCCGACCAGAACACCGCCGCCCGGCTCGTCTTCGGCGGCTTCTTCGGCATGATGGTGATGGCCGTGTACATCGTCCTCCTCTACCCGGTCCACCTCGGCGGTGAGGGGCTCGTCAGTCTTAGCTCAGAGGGGGGCACCTACATCCTGGCGAACGTCTGGGCCTTTTCCACCTTCGTCCTCTTCGTCACCGGCTGGCCCACGCTGCGGGGCGCGGCGGTGAGCCTGCGCGTGCTGAAGCCCAACATGGACCTGCTCGTGGGCCTGGCCGCCGTGAGCGCCTACCTCTATAGTGCCGGCGCCGTGCTCATGGGGCAGACGGACGTCTATTTCGACGTGACCGTCGTCATCATCATGGCCGTGTCGCTGGGGCACTACTACGAGGACCAGGTGAAGCGACGCGCCACCGACCTGCTGAGCACGCTCACCCGTGAGCAGGTGGACGAGGCGCGCCGGGTGACCGGGGGCGGCACCGAAACGGTGGCCGTCGACGACCTGGCGCCCGGCGACCGCGTGCAGGTGCGGGCCGGGGAGCGGATTCCCGTGGACGGGACGGTGGTGGAGGGCCGCGCCGCCGTCGACGAGTCGCTGGTCACGGGCGAGTCGCTGCCCGTCACCCGCACGGAGGGCGACGACGTGATCGGCGGGGCTGTGGTGACCAATAACGCCCTGACCCTCGAGGTGGGCGAGGCCGCCGAGAGCACGCTCGA
>CAZMDV010000595.1:0-1707 GCA_964564875.1 uncultured Salinivenus sp. | reverse complement strand
ATCTTCATGGTCGTCGAGAACCAGCCGGAGCTGATCGGCGGCATGAAGGCCCTCCAGAATTCAGTCGATTATCCGGACTTCGCGAAGAAGGCCGGAATTGAGGGCCGCGTCATCGTCCAGTTTGTGGTGAACGAGGAAGGAGACGTCACCAATCCGAAGGTGACACGCGGCGTACACAAGCTCCTCAACGAGGAGGCCATCAAGGCCGTGAAGGACCAGAAGTTCAAGCCGGGCAAGCAGCGCGGCCAGCCTGTGAAGGTGCAGATGTCCCTCCCTGTGACCTTCAGGCTTCAGTAGAGCCGCGGACGAGCCTCAGTTGATGGATCTGAGCGCGCACCGTGCCCCGACAGCCGTTGGGGCACGGTGCGCATTTTTTTATTGCTCCCTTCCTGGGACAATCGGACAAGGGGGCGCTACGTCGCGGAGCGATGATCGACGGAGCCGTCGGGGCGGCCCACGAGTACGTCGGTGGCCATGTCGAGGAACAGCCCGTGGTCGAGCACGCCAGGACGCTCGTTCAGTCGACGGTCGAGCTCGTCCGGTGCGGAGATGCCGTCGGGAAACTGCGCATCAACGATCCAGAACCCCTGATCGGTGACGACTGGCCCATCCTTGGCGTCGGCCGTGCGGAGCGTTGGGGCGGCTCCGGCTTCCTCCAACGTACGCATTACGGGTGTCACGGCCATTGGAAGCACCTCCACGGGCACCGGAAACTGGGTGCCGAGCCGGTCGACCTCCTTCGTCGGGTCCACCAGCACGATGAACCGATCGGCCTGATGGGCCACCACCTTTTCTCGCGCGTGCGCTCCGCCTCCCCCCTTGATCAGGCGAAACGCCTCGTCCACTTCGTCGGCCCCATCGAGCGCGAGGTCGAGCGTGGGGTCGTCGTCGAGTGAGGTGAGCGGAATGCCGTGGGTGTGGGCCCGGCGCTCCGTGGCGAACGAGGTGGGCACGCCCCGCACGTCGAGGCCGTCTTGCTGAATGCGACGCCCGAGGAATTCGAGGGCGTACGCGGTCGTCGAGCCCGAGCCAAGGCCCAGGCACATGCCGTCGGAAACGAGTTGGGCGGCTGCCTCCGCGGCGGCCTGCTTGGCGGCGTCTCGGTCCATGGGTGCAGGGGTGAGATCTAAACTGCGGGTAGCGCCGTCTCGGCGGGACGACTATGCTCTCCACATCAGTACTCAGGTGCTCGCGTCGTTGAATGTCCACTCGAAGCGAAGCCGGTAGTCCCGATACCGGGGGCTGTATCCAGCCCGGACCACCTCGAAGCCTTCGTCGAGCCCGAGGACCGTCATGCCGGGGTGCTTGTTCGGGAAGGTGTCGTACACGAAGCGCTCGTACCCCCGCTGCTCTACGACGTCGAGCATGGCGTAGAGGAGGGCTCGGGCGATGCCGTTCCGCCGGTATGCTGGTTGGACGCCGCCCTTAGCGCTGTAGAACGCGGCCTCGTCGAGCCGGTAGCCCAGCTTGAATCCCACGGCGGTACCGGCCGTGCGGGCGAGCAGCATCAGAAGGTCGTCCCGCTCGAAGGTCTTGATGATCTGCGCATCGTCGAAAATTTCGACGTTGAGGCGGCGGATCGTGTCGATCCGCTCCATGCCGACCTCAAAAATTTCGAGCGGGACCTTCGCCACCGTGGCCGCATCGGACAAACCGGATCGGTCGTGGGTTTCCATGGGAGAGCGGGGCAATGAGACCGGGAGTAAA
>CAZMDV010000594.1:0-1722 GCA_964564875.1 uncultured Salinivenus sp. | reverse complement strand
TCGACGACGATCAGGAGCAGCCGGTGATGGAGGTCTGTGAGCGCCTGCAGGAGCAACTGGAGGACCAGGGCGTGCGCGTGAAGATGGACGACGACCAGACCCAGAGTCCCGGCTGGCGCTTCAACGAGCATGAATTGCGGGGCGTGCCGGTGCGGCTCGCCATCGGACCGCGTGACCTGGAGAACGGCAGCGTGGAGATGGCCCGTCGCGACACGCAGGAGAAAGAAAGCGTTCCGCAGGAGGGCATCATCCAGCGCGTGGTCGACACGCTCGACGACGTTCAGCAGTCCCTCTACGACCAGGCGCAGAAGCGCCAAAAGGACAATACCCGCGTCGTCGACGACTACGACGAATTCCGGGAGGTGATTGGGCGCGGCGGCTTTGCCTGGGCGCACTGGGACGGAACGCCGGAGACGGAGGCGCGCATCCAGGAGGAAACCTCCGCAACCATCCGGCTCATCCCGTTTGACCGAGACGAACACGAGGAGGGCACGGACATGCTTACGGGCGGGCCGTCGGAGGGTCGCGTGCTCTTCGCGCAGGCGTACTGAGTTGGGTATTTCGTATTGCGTATTCATGCCCTTGCTGGTGCATTGCGCAATCCGCACCATGCAGCACGCATTCCCGCCAGCGTAACATTCAAGAGCGTTGTGCGTGAGTAGTGTGGAAGTTGAAACGTCGCTTTCACGCCCACTGTCTGCACAGCCGCGATGAGTGCCCCCCCGCCCGGCTCCAGTTCCGACGACCTGGAGGAGTTTGGCGACGAAGATCTGTCTGGGCAGGAGGCCTCGGACCCGGAAGAGGCGCGGGCTGCCGCCGAGGATGCCCTTTCGCAAATCGAAGCCATGGCGGACCTGGATGAGGAGCCAGAGTCCGACCCTGAAACGCAGAAGAGTAGAGACGCAGGCTCATCATCTCCCCCCTCGTCGAAAGACGCCTCCTCCACCGCTGCGAGCGACACGCCGGAGGATCAGTGCGAAAACTGCGGGGCGCTGCTGCACGGACCGTATTGCTCGGAGTGCGGGCAGAAGGCGGCCGAACGGGTCGTGCCCATCTGGCACATGCTCAACGAGGCGCTCGAGGCTGTCATCGAGCTCGACATGCGGGTGGTGCACACCCTGCCGAAGTTTCTATTCTTGCCCGGTCGGCTCACGAAGGAGTACGTCAACGGACGGCGCAAGCGCTACATCCGCCCCTTCCGCCTCTACCTGTTCACGACGTTTCTGCTATTTACCGTCCTCGCCGTGACGGCCGGGCAGGGCTTTCGGTTTCCGTTCGACCCGCAGATGTCCCCCGCGCAGGTCGACACCGTTCAGACGAACTCGACCGTCCAAAGGACCGACTCGGTCGCGGCGGCCTCGGCGCCTTCATTCCTGGGTAGTGCCGAACAGCGGGAGGAGTGGGCCCGGGAAATTCGGAATAACCCCGATGCGGTCAACGTGAAGCTTGGAGATTCGGAGACGCAGGCTCGCCTCGAGCAACTTCTTCGCGTGAAGGTGGCCGAGGCCCTTCAAAATCCGAACGACTTTCTGGGGAGCATGATCGACCAGGGGCCCTACGTCATGTTTCTCATGCTCCCCATCTTCGCGTTCTTGCTCAAGCTACTCTATATTCGGCGGGGCCGCCTGTACGTGGAGCACCTCATCTTCAGCCTGCACGTGCACGCCTTCGCGTTCCTGGCGTTCACCGCGGGCATTCTGCTCGGCGAGGCGGACACGGCAT
>CAZMDV010000593.1:0-1727 GCA_964564875.1 uncultured Salinivenus sp. | reverse complement strand
GTGCCCGTCGAGGCGTCAGCGAGTAGGCCTGGAATCCAGGACGGTGGCCTCCTAAATCTTTTGGAGGAGACGTTCCCGGTCGTCGTCATCCTAGGCGGCTCGGATTCGCTTTGTCCGGACCCGGCCTCAGCCTGCTCATCTTGCGTGATCGGGGGGCTGTAAGGCGCCGCAGCAGCGCGAAGTTCTCCGTCGCGTTTTCCCCCGCCTCTCGAAAAGCCAATCGAGGGTGGATCGCAGCCCCCTGCCTCGCAGACGGTCTTCCCACCAACGGGGGGAAACTCTCCGTCGGTATGCTTTTACGTCCTCCGCAAGGGTCAGCAGGACGTTCGGCGGTCCATTCCAGTGTGAATCTCGTCGCAGCACACCGAACGGAACACTCCTGGAATTTCATGGGTCCGTCGTGGTTTCTATGTTTGGCCGAACCGTGACGCATCGCTCGTCGCTCTTTTATGCGCACCGGAACGTCCTCCATCGTCGTCGCGGCGTTCGTCGGGCCCGGGACCGTGCTTACGTGCGCCTCGGCGGGGGTCGACTTCGGGTACGCCTTGGGCTGGGTCCTCGTCTTCGCAACGATCGCGGCGTTCGTCCTGCAGTCCTACACGGCGGGGACCGGGATCCTGGCGCGGCGCGGGCTCGGCGAGGCCATCCGGGCGGAGCTTGGCGACCGCCGGGTGCGCCGGGCCGCCACGGGGCTCGTGGTGCTGGGCCTATGGATCGGCTGCGCGGCCTTCGAGCTCGGCAACCTGATCGGGGCGGCCTCCGGGGTCACGGCGCTGCTCGACCTGTCGTTTGATCTGCGGTGGCTCGTGGCCCTGCTCTCGTTCTGCGCGGCCGTCATTCTCCTGCTCGATCTCCGCATCCTGATTCGGGTCTTTTCCGGACTCGTCGTTGCCATGAGCGGGCTCTTCCTCGTGGGCCTCGCCCTCGCGCCCGTGGATTGGAGCGCGGCGCTCACCGGGCTGGCCGTGCCTCAGGTCCCGGAGGGAGGACTCCTGCGAATCTTGGCCTTGGTTGGCACCACCGTGGTGACCTACAACCTCTTCCTCCACCCCTCGGCGGCAAAGCAATACTGGGCCGACACGGACGACCGCGCAGCCGCCTGGCGCGGGGAACTTCGGGGCATGGCGTTCTTCCTCCCCGTCGGCGGCCTCGTCTCGTTCTCGATCCTAGCGGCCGGCGCCACCCTCTCCGGGACAACGGGCGGCGTCGAGGACGTGGGCGCCTTCGCGACGCTCCTGGAGCCGGTCGCCGGATCGTTTGCCAGCCTGTGCTTCGGGCTCGGCCTCTTCGCGGCGGGCCTCACGTCAGGCCTCACGGCGCCGCTGGCGGCCGCGGCCGGGATCTGTGAGGTGTTCGGCTGGGACGCTTCCCCCACGAGCCTGCCATATCGGGCCGTTTGGGGCTCGGTGCTGGCGGCGGGCCTCGGGACGGGACTCGTCGGGTGGGACCCGCTGCCCGCCATCGTCGCCGCCCAGGCCGCCAACGGCCTCCTGCTCCCGCTCATCGCCGGCTTCGTGATGTACCTCACGCTCCGCCAGCAGGTGGTGTCGCTGCCACTCTGGTACCACATGCTCGGCGGCAGCGTGGTCCTGCTCTGTGGAGGCCTCGGCCTGCGAACCCTCTGGTGGGTTGCCCGGCAGGTGTGAGTCCGTTACACTTCCTGCTGTTCGGGGACGGGCGACCACTACAGGACCCTCCAGCGCAGTCTCAAGCAATTCCCTTCGCAC
>CAZMDV010000592.1:0-1730 GCA_964564875.1 uncultured Salinivenus sp. | reverse complement strand
CGGTCCGCCAGCACCTCGATGCGGTGTTCGTTGAGCGACACGAACAGAAGGATGCCCGTCCGGTCGCGGGTGTCGAACAATTCGTGGTCCAGGAAGACCTCGACGGCCCGCCGGTACACAGCGCGGTTCATCTCGTCGAGGGGCGTGAGGGCGCGGGTCAGCGGCGGGAAGGTCCCGGCGGCGAGGGCCCCAGCCAGGCCCACGCCGACGGCGGCGGCGAGGACGTATAGGTCGGTCAGGTACGGGGTGACGGCGGGGATCACGCCCGTGCGGAGCAGGGCGGCGGTGCTCACGACGAGAAGCGCGCCCAGGACGCCGCCCCGCCAGCGCGCCGCGGGGTAGACGTCGCTCTGCACCACGACGTGGGGCACAATCTCGGCGGACGTGACGGCTTCGGCCTCGCCGATGGCCTCGGCGATGCGCTCACGGTCATCCTCGGAGAAGAGCGAGTCCATGGCGTGCGGGGGCTCCGGAAATTAAGCGGCGACGAGCAGGGGCAAAAGGTAGCCATCGGCGCCGGAGAGGTGCAACGGGAATTGGGTATGGAGGGGAGAAGGGGGACGAGTAGAGGTGCGGGGGATTCGGAGAGTTAGGGTCTAGAAGCTCACGACGCGGTGTCGTTGAGGCCAGCGCGGATCCACGCCACTTCCAGTCGAAAGGGGCCCTCCTGCTCGTCGGCGATGAGGAAGCCCAGTGTGCGAAGCCGTGAGGGCTCGAACGGCGGCGCGTCGGGGACCTCGGTGCCGCGGCGATACGGCGTGAGGGTGGCGAAGGGGACCGCCACCGTCGTCCAGTCGGGGGGCGGCTGCACGGAGTCCCGGTAGCTGATGGGGCCGCCGGCCTCCATGTAGGTCGTGAGCCAGTAGCGCTTCCCGTCGCCGCGGAGGCGCAGCTTCAAGCCCGCAACGCCGCTCAGGTCTCGTTCGACCTCGGGGGCGCGGACCGAGGCGAAGCCGCCCCCCTGCTTCAGCGACACTGTGCCGTCAAAGGCGGCCCCGTCGTCGGTCGCCACGAACCGGCTCTCTGACACCCCACCCATCACAGGGTCGTCAACGCTCCGCCAGTCGGACGGATCGTCCGGCGAGGAAGATGAGAAGTCGAACAGAGGAGACGTAGGCATGCGGGGAAGAGAATGAACTACAGACCCATCGAGACTGAGAGTCCCCGGTCCCGGCTGCAAGGCCCGTGTCGGTTGGCCCGGAGGCAGGCCGGTGGTCCCGACCGTAGGGACTCGCAGAGCGGCCGATTTCAGGGGGACGCGCGGGGCCGAGACCAGCGCACCCCCATTCCGGCCCAGTGGCTACTCCTCCCAGAGCAAGGACTGCGTGTAGGGGCTCCCTTTGATCGTCCAGTCCTCCACGGAGAGATATCGGTATCCCCGGTCGAGGGCAGCGATGGCCTCCATGTCGTCCGCCGTCAGTTCAAGCTCGGCGGCGGCCAGATTCTCGCGGATGTGGGCGGGCGTGGTAGATTTCGGAATCACGACAGTGTCGCGGTGCAGGGCCCAGCTGATGAGCACCTGTGCGGGCGTGGCGTCGTGCCGCTGCGCAATTTCGTGGATCGTCGGCTCTTCCAGCAGGACCGGTTCGTCGTCCGCCTTCATTTCCTCCGGGCGGTCGTAGGAGCCGAGGGGGGAGTATGCGGTGAGTGGGATGCCCGCCTCCTCGGCAAAGTCCAGCATCTCGGGCTGCTGCAGGTACGGATGCAGCTCGATCTGATTCATCTCGGGC
>CAZMDV010000591.1:0-1737 GCA_964564875.1 uncultured Salinivenus sp. | reverse complement strand
CGACCTAGGGAATCTAGAGGTCACGGTGCCGGTCGCCCTGGTCTTGATGAAAGGCCCACAGTCTTCGTCGCTTTGGTTGCATTTTTCCAGATTCTGCCACATAATTTTGCGAAAGACGCACACGGTTGTTACAAGAAGCGTGCATTTGTGCATCGTCCTCCCGTTGGGTCGCACCTCCTTCGGGGATTGCTCCGTCCGCCACATCGAGCATATCACTTCTCTTTAGGATGTCTCACTTCAAGAGCACTGCCGGCACGGTTGGTCTGGTCTTCGGAAGTACACTTCTCGTACTCGTTTTCGGTTTGTACAAAGGGGTCCGGGTGATGAACGGCCCACAGGCCTCCAACCCAGTGCCGACGGCTCAGGCCTCAGCCAGCTCGTCCGCCCAGCGGTCATTTCATAGCCCGTCTCTGGTGGAGGGCCCCGAGGACGCGGAAAGCCTAGTCCCGGACTCGCTCATGAAAAAGTGGGAAGCAGAGTCCCCAGGAGTCGAGACCGAGAAGCTTGCGGACCGGATCGGGGACTCCGCGCACGTGGCGCTCTATCGGGGGGAGGCCCTAAAGGATAATCCATGGCAGGAGCAAGATCGGTTTCCGTCCGCTGAAACCTGCGCCACCTGTCATCCCAGACAGTACGAGCAGTGGTCCGCCTCGCCACACGCCTACGCGCAGTTGAGCCCTGTTTTCAATGCCTTCAACGGCAAGCTCATCAAGCTCACGAACGGCACGATGGGGGACTTCTGCATTCGCTGCCACACGCCGACCGGCCTGAGCCTGGGCGAAAAGCTTCATACGTCGAACATGAATCGGCACCCGACGTCGCGGGAGGGCGTTACCTGCGTCGTGTGCCATCGCATCGAGAAGCCCTACGGCAAGATCAGCGGACGCTTCGCGATGGCAAACGGGGACATCTTCACTCCCGTCTTTGGACCAGAGGGCGGCGAGCAAATCGATCGCGTCGTTGAGAGCGACTCGTTCCTGGTCAATACCGAACGAGGACGCCCCGGGCGCTCGATGCACCGGGACGCCGTCGAGCTTTCTGCCATGACCGAGCCGGCGCTCTGCGGCTCCTGCCACGACGTGAATGCCCTCACGGGCTTCCGGTTGGAGGAGGCGTTTAGCGAATATAAGTCCACGCCCGCCGCGGACCGCAGTGTGTCGTGTCAGGACTGCCACATGGGGAAGGAACCGGGCGTGGACGGCGGCTACGCGCGCGGCCCGGCGGCCATCGTCGGCGGGAAGCCGACGAAAGACCGCAAGCTCTCGAACCACCTGACTGCAGGCCCCGACTACCCCATCGTCCATCCTGGCATCTTTCCCCACAACGTGCAGGCCGAACGAATGGCCTCTATGCAAGAGTGGCTCAAGTTCGACGTGGAAGCTGGCTGGGGCACGGATTCCTTCGAGGAAGATGTACCGGAGGGATACGACTTCCCCGAGCGCTGGGAATACGCCGCTGATCGCTACGCCGCGCGGGAAGTCATCGAGGAAAATCAGGAGCGCCTGAAGATGGCGGACACCAGGCGAATGGCCGTCATGCGCGCCGGGTTCAAGTTGGGGGACATCAAGGTGACGGAGTCCGATTCGGACGAACTGGCCTTCAAGGTAGAGGTGCGCAACGGCACGACTGGCCACAACGTCCCCACTGGGTTCG
Organism: uncultured Salinivenus sp.; assembly: GCA_964564875.1. Taxonomy (GTDB): domain Bacteria; phylum Bacteroidota; class Rhodothermia; order Rhodothermales; family Salinibacteraceae; genus Salinibacter. The sequence continues at coordinate 84 of CAZMDV010000591.1, read as the reverse complement.
ACGCCGAGCGCGTCATATTCCTGCAGGTCCGGGTTACCGACGCCAATGGACAGCAGGTCTTCGTCTCAGGCGACCGCGACCCCA
>CAZMDV010000590.1:0-1741 GCA_964564875.1 uncultured Salinivenus sp. | reverse complement strand
CCGCCACGGGCGAGCCCCAGCCCACCCGCTACGAGCGGAGCGACATCACGAGCGTGCCCGCCGCCTCCACCGTGGCCGAGGCCACCGTCGCCTACACGGTCGCGAACGCGTTCCTCCGGAAATACGGCGGCGACTCTGTGCCCGAGATCCGACGCCACGTTGAGGCCGACCAGAAGGCGCACACCGAGGCCGCCCAGGACGAGAGCGCAGCAGGAAACTGAGCGTGCGAGGAGACCGACGTGAAAACGGCGACGTACTGTCGCCCCCAATCTTCGCGGCCCCGAATCATCGCTCGGCGTCGGAGCACGAACCGTAGCCCGGGGTGAGTGACTCGTTACAACCAATACGAACACGACATGGCCCATACGCCAGCCGAAATTGAAGAACGCTCGACCGGTCCGCTCGTGGAGCGGCCTGGGGCGCTGAAAGAACTCGTGGAAGCGACGCCGGCCCCGGTCGCCATGCTCGACGACCAATGGCGCATCGTCACCCACAGCCGACGGTGGCTGGAGGTTTTCCGGAACGAGGGCACCGAGACGCGAAACTCCATTGCCCTCGATCAAATCAAGTCGATCGGTGATGCATCGTCCCCGGAAGAGGCCATCCCTCTTCCGACGGACCACCGAACCTTCTTCGAGGTGTTTGTCGACCCCGACGACGAGTGGCACGACACGTTCGTGGAGAGCCTGCAGGAGAAAGCAAGCCGGAAGGGCCACGAGCGGCTCCTCTCCCAGCCCAACGGGCCCACCTACTGGGTCGATTGGGAGGTGCGACCGTGGCAGACCAAAAATGGGGAGGAGCGGGGGGTACTCCTGTCCGTCGTCGACCGGACCGAGGAGCGCCAGGCAAAGGGACTGCGGCGGCAGGTGGACCACCGCTTTGACAAGCTCGTCGACACAATCAGCGAGGGGGTTCTGCTTATGGACGACGAGGGAGTGTTTCGGGACGGGAACGAGGCCGCCCGGGACATCCTCGGCCGCCCGCTCGACGAGATCATCGGCAGTCGCTTCGACGACGACATCTGGAACGGGCTCCGGGAAGACGGCACGCCCCTCCCCAACGCCGAATTTCCGTTTTGGCGTGCCCTCGTGGAGCGCGAACCGATGGAGGACGAGGTGATGGGCATTTACCCGCCCGACGCGCCCCCGCGGTGGATTCGGGTGAATGCCCAGCCGCTGTTCAAAGAAAACCAGGAGGCTCCCTACGCGGTTCTCGTCTCCTTCGACGACGTGACCGATGAGCGACTCAAGGAGGAAGCCCTGCAAACGTCCCGCGACCTGTTGTCGAGCGTTCTCAGCAGCTCGCTCGACGGCATTGTTGTCTTCTCGGCGGTGCGCGACGAAGAAGACGCCATCGTCGACTTCGAGTGCGTGCTGGTCAACCCTCAGGCCGAGAAGCTCATCGGGAGCACCGCCGAGGAGGTCATCGGCGTGCGGCTGCGCGAGACAATGCCGAAGCAGAAAGAGAAGGGCCTGTTCGAGGCCTACCGCGAGGTGGTGAAGACTGGTGAGCCGGCCGAGATGGAAATTCGCTACGACACCGACCGCCTCGACGCCTGGTTCCACATGATGGCCGTGAAGGTTGAAAACGGGGTGGCTGTCACCTACCGCGACATCACCGAGCGAAAAGAGGCCGAGCGGCGCATCCGGGAGCAGGCCCAGCTTCTCGACAAGGCCCGCGACGCCATCCTGGCCCACGACATGGACGGCCGCATCGTCTACTGGAACAAGAGCGCCGAGCG
>CAZMDV010000589.1:0-1742 GCA_964564875.1 uncultured Salinivenus sp. | reverse complement strand
GCCCGCGGCTATCATCAGGTCGTCTACGATGATAAGGACAATTTGAAACTAAAAAATCCACAAGACGGCCTCACCGGCATTGCCTTGACCGACACCCGGAGCACGTGGTGGATCGATCGCATTCTGTACGAAGTTGTGCTTACGAAATCCCAAAACGGGCCGGGTCCCGATGGCAACAACTACTACAACCACTCCATCTACGAAAGTGGATGGACCCTATCCGGCCGCATGGCGGCGTCTCCGCTGCTCACTCCCTTTTCGCAGGGCAGTGACCGGCGGGGAATTGCAAACAGCCGCGTGTTTGGACATCACCTCGGCATCGCCGGCGAGATTGGCACGCTCGACTACCGCGTGCTCGCAACGTACACTCGAAACTTTGGGACCTGGAAAAACCGGCAGAGGGCGGAGGAACAGGGAACAGCGTACCGATTTGATCCGCCCCTGGAGCAAACGTCGCTTCTGGTCGAGGCGCGCTTTCCGTGGCCGTCGGTCCCCCAGCTCGCCGTGACGGGTGCCGTGGGGGCCGACGCTGGGGAACTGCATGAGGACACCGTCGGCCTGAAGCTAAGCCTCGCTTATCAGTTCCGTTAGGGTCAGCCCGTCCCCGTAAGGTCCGCTTCAGCGTTCCGGCGCGCCGCCCATGCACATCGCCTACGTCACCGACCAGCTCCTGCCCCGGACGGCCACCGACACCGAGCAGATGATGTCGATGGTTGGGGGCTTTGCGGCGGCAGGCGCCACGGTGACGCTCGTGAAGCCCGAGCACTGGTTCTCACCGGAGCCGGGTCGGGATGCCATTGCCGATTACTACCAGATCGACCCCGCGTTCGACGTCGCGACCGTCCGGAGCGTGTATCCCAACATCCGGGGCGTCGAAAAGATGGCCCAGGGACTTGTGGCCCCCCGCCACCCGGCCGCCCAGCGCGCCGACGTGCTCTACACCCGCACGCTCCCGATTCTACTTGGGACGCTTCTCGTGGGCACGCGCCCAATCGTCTACGAGACCTATCGCCCCTGGCCCCGGCAGCAGCCGTGGAGCGCACCCGTCTTCCGCTGGATCGGACGTCACCCGCGCTTCCTCGGGGCCGTGCTCCACTCCGACCTCGCCCGGTCGAGCTACGAAGAAGCGGGCGTCGACCCCGGCCTGCTCCTCACCGCTCACAACGGCTACGACCCGGAGCGCCTGGCCCCCCGCCTCTCGCGCACGGAGGCCCGGGAGCAGTGCCGCCTCCCGACCGATCGGCCCACCGTCACGTACGCCGGGCGTGTGACGATGGCGAAGGGCCTCGGCCTGATGCTGGACATGGCCCAGGCCCTGCCAGACGTGCAGTTCGTGATCGTCGGCTCTGAGGAAGAAGGAGAGGTGGAGCGCGAGGCGGCTCCGCTTGCCAACGTCCGCGTGGTGCCGTGGCAGCCGTTCGACGACACGGTGCCGTACCTCTATGCCGCCGACGTGCTGCTTATTCCTCCGTCCACCAAGCCGCTCAAGGAGGTGGGCAATACCGTGCTGCCCATGAAGACCTTCCTGTACATGGCTGCCGGACGGGCCATCCTAGCTCCGGAGACGCCGGATCTTCAGGAGCTCCTCCACGACGATGAGAACGCGGCCCTCGTCCCGCCGGACGATGCGGAGGCCGCCATCCGCCGCCTGCGGGCGCTCCTGGACGCCCCGGACGAATGCGAGCGGCTCGGGGCGGCGGCCCGGGCGGACATCGAAGATCACACCTGGCCGCGCCGCGCCG
>CAZMDV010000588.1:0-1745 GCA_964564875.1 uncultured Salinivenus sp. | reverse complement strand
GACCGCGGTCGCGGCACATGAGGGCAATCACGTCCGCGGTACGCTCACAACTTTGAAATGCGGAATCACCGACACGCTTTACTCACCACAGTCGACCGCAGTCATGGAATGGAGACAGGACACCGTTCGCCTCGACCCAAGGCCGCGAGGCTTTCACCTCGTGACCGACGAGATTCTGAAGCAGGGGCCCCGGTTCGACGACCTCCGTGCGGGCCTGCTGCACGTCTTTATACAGCACACCTCCGCCTCACTCACGATCAACGAGAACGCGGCCCCCGCCGTGCGCGGCGACATGGAGCGCCACTTCAACGAGATGGTGCCCGAGAATCAGCCGTACTACCAGCATACCGTGGAGGGGTCCGACGACATGCCCGCCCACATCAAGGCATCGATGCTGGACACGAGCCTCTCGATTCCCATCCAGGACGGCCGCCCGGCCTTCGGCACATGGCAGGGCATCTACCTCAACGAGCACCGCGATCACGGCGGCGCCCGCTCGGTGGTGGTGACGGTGAAAGGAGAAACGGCGTAGACCGCGCCGATTACCCCGCGTGTTGCGGGGCGGCAGCGAACCGTTCCGCAAGGGCGCGGGCTTGGGCGTACAAGTTGTGCACGTGGGTGTAGGTGAACGTCGCGCTCCGGCCCAGCAGGTGGAGGTTATCGAACCGCTCCAGGTACGACGTGAGGCGCTCGGCCTTGTCCTCGGCCCCCACCTCCAGGATCGGGTAGGCGAACGGCACGGCGTGGTGCGCCGTGGTCAGCACGTCGCTGCTCCCGTCGATGAGGTTCTGTTCGGCCAATAGGTTTACCGCCGTCTCGCGCAGCGCCTCCTCCGACTGCTCCCAGCCGTCGCTCCCTGGATGGCAGGGCCGTTCGAGCACGACGGCAGTCTGGTCGTCCGGGGCCATGTCGGGGCTTCGGTTTTTGGGTTCGTAGAGGCGCGTGAAGGGGACCGGGCGATCCGGGAAGTACAGCGAGGCATTTGGAGTGAGGCGGGGACGGTCGAGACCCAGGACGACCAGGCGCAGGTGGCGAAAGCGTATCGACCGGGCGAGGGCCTGGATCTCGTCGGGCGGCGGTGGGTCCAGGAGGCGGAGCACGAGCGTGAGGGGAAGCGTGCTGACGACCGTGCCCACGCCCACTGGCTCCGCGTCGTTCACCGTGACGCGGCGGATTCGGGTGCTGTCATGCGACAGCTTCGTGATCCGGGCCCCGGTGCGGACGTGCTCCCGCCCGAGAGCGTCGGCGGTCGCTTCGGCAATCTGGCCGTAGCCGTGCCTCGGGTAGTAGAAGGAGCCGTCGAGATGGCGCGCTTTCTCCGTCCCGCCGCCGAAGGCTTCCAGCAGAAACGTCTTCAAATCGAGCCCCTCCAGCCGGTCCCCGGCCACGCGGGGGGAGAGCTCTGTGGCGTCCGCGCCCCACAGCTTCTCGGTGTAGTTCAACAGAAAGAGTCCCGCGAGCGTCGGGCCGTAGCTCTGCAGGGCCATCTCCTCAAAGTGGTCGGCATCCTCCGAGACGCGGGGAATAGACAGCTGCTCCCATGAAATCTGGGCGAGGAGGGAGAGGGGCAGTTCCCGGAGGAGGTCGAAGGGGGCCAGCGGAAAATCGATGCGCCGTCCCCGCCAGCAGATTTGGCTCGGGGCGTCGACGCGCCGGAGGTCGTCGCCCAGGAGCGCCTTCACGTCGGCCGTCACCTGGGGGTTTTTGTCATGGAAGCGATGCGCCCCGGTATCGTAGCGGAACGG
>CAZMDV010000587.1:0-1745 GCA_964564875.1 uncultured Salinivenus sp. | reverse complement strand
GGCCGACCGGCCACGCTCCACGTGACGCTTCCCCCAGCGTTTTACGAGACAACCTGGTTCTGGTGGCTCTGCGGCCTGGCGGGGGTCGGTCTCCTCGCCGGAGGCTACGTGTGGCGCGTGCGTCGGCTGCAGCGTCGCCAGGAGGAACTGCAGTCGCTCGTGGCCGAGCGGACGCAACGGCTGGCCGAGGCGAAGGAGAAAACGGAGGCGCAGGCCGAGCGGCTTGCCGCCCTCGACGAGGAGAAAAACCGGTTCTTCGCCAACATCAGCCACGAGTTGCGGACGCCGCTCACGGTGCTACGCGGCACTGTGCAGGACGCCTTGGACGGCATGTTCGGTGATGTGCCCGCCCCGCTCCGGCAGCAGTTGGAAAACATGCGCCGACACGTGGGACGACTACGGCGGCTGGCCGATCAGCTTCTCGACCTCTCCCGCCTGGAAACCACCGAGCCGAGCCTCAACCCCGAGCCGCGCGACCTCGTTGCCTTCGTCCGCGGCCTCGTGCAGGCGCACGCTCCCATGGCGGACCGGCGCGGCATTCAGCTCAGCGCGAGAACAGTGCGCGACACGCATCCCTGCTGGTTCGACCCCGAGAAGCTGGAGACGGCGCTTGGCAACCTCATCGCCAACGCCCTCCAGTACACCCCCCGCGGCGGAACAGTGACCGTCCGCCTCGACGTGGAGCGGGCCGCCGCCCCGGAGGCCCCGCCCACCGCTGTTCTGGCCGTCGAGGACACCGGCCGGGGCATTCCCCCCGACCAGCAGGACCAGATCTTCGAGCGGTTCGCCCGCCCCACGCCGCCGGACGGGGACGAATCTGGCACCGGCATCGGGCTGGCGCTGGCCCGCGAATACACGCAGATGCACGACGGCAGCATCGAACTCGACAGCGCGCGAGGGCAGGGCAGTACCTTCACCGTGCGGCTCCCCCTTCCACCCGCCGACCCCAACGAAGTCGACCCGAACCGACCCCCAGTGGACGGGGCGGCCGACCGCCCCAGCGCGGCCCCTGTGGGCGATGGCTCGGCCGGGGCCGACGCCCTGCTGTTCGAGGCCACCGACGACAACGGGACGGCCCGCACCGTCCTCGTGGCCGACGACAACGCCAACGTGCGCGCCTATCTGCGCCGCCACTTCGAGGCTGATTGGACCGTACACGAGGCGGCCGATGGGACTGAGGCACTGGAGCGGGTCCACACGGAGGCCCCCGACCTCGTGCTGGCCGACGTCATGATGCCTGACCTCGACGGGCTGGACCTCACCCGCAAGCTTCGGGCGGACGAGGACTTGGATCGCATCCCGATCATCCTCCTCACCGCACGGGCCGACGAGGATGACGCCGTGGCCGGGCTGGAAGCGGGGGCCGACGACTACGTCACCAAGCCGTTCTCTATCGACGAACTCCGCGCCCGCATGGAGCAGATCCTGTGCGCCCGGCGTACCTGGACCGATTCCGCGACGGCCGACCGTTTCCTCACGCCGGACGTGGAGATGACCACCGCCGATGAGGCGTTCCTGGGCCGCGTGACCACCGCCATCGAAGAGCACCTCTCCCGCTCGTCGCTCACGGTAGAAGACCTCGCCGCCGAGGTGGGCATCAGCGCCCGCCAGCTCCAGCGCAAGCTGAAGCGGCTGACCGGCTGCACCGCCGCCGCATTCATCCGGCGCTACCGCGTGAAGTGTGCCGCCACGTTTCTGGAAGACGGCGCCACGTCGGTCTCACAGGTGGCGTACCGCGTCGGGTT
>CAZMDV010000586.1:0-1745 GCA_964564875.1 uncultured Salinivenus sp. | reverse complement strand
GAAAGCCTCGTGCTTCAACGAGTGGCGCGCCGTATCGAATTTGCTTCGTATCGGGCCTGCGACGTGCTCGTCCCGGTAAGCGAAGCCCTCCGGGATGTGCTGGTCGAGCGCGGCATCGATCCACGCAAGATGGTCGTCGTTCCCAACGGGGTGGACACCTCCACCTTCGACCCCTCCCGGTACGAGACCGACCGCGCCGCCGCCGACGGATTTGTCGTTGGGTTTGTGGGAGCCCTGAGCGAGTGGCAGGCCCTCCCGTTGCTTTTTCAGGCCGTGCGGGCGCTCCGCGATGAGGGACTCGACATCCGCGTGCGCATCGTCGGCGACGGCCACGCGCGGCAGGAATGGGAGGCGGAGGCGCGTCGACTACAGCTTGACGGCCAGGTCGAGTTCGTGGGATATCAGCCGCACCACGAGGTGCCCCGCCACATCCTGGAATTCGATGTTGGGTACTCAGGGCCTGCCCGCCTGGCGACGGGCAACATGTATATGTCTCCCCTCAAGCTCTACGAGTACCTGGCAATGGAGACGCCCCTCGTGGCGGCAGCCTACGAGGATGCGCGGCGGCTCATGCAGGACGAGGAGGTGGGGTATCTGTTCGAGCCGGAAAGTGTCGATGACCTGAAGCGGGCGTTGCGGGACGCGTATGCTGATCGAGGCGTCCCGCTTCGGCAGCGGGGACGAAGCGGCCGTGATCTCATCGAGGCCGCCCACAGTTGGAATGCACGGATTCGGCGCCTCAATGGAGAGGTGCGGCGCATTCTTTCTGCGTCGGATACTTCGGAACCGGATCCCTCCCGAGCCCAGGTGCAACGTAGGGACTGAAAGCTCCTGTTCGCCATGAGGCCTGACGGCAAAAATCCCTAATTCCTTCTCCGAAAATCTGCGATGCCGCTATGCCGGTTGATCCCCCGCGCTACCGCCTCGTCGACGTGGAGGTCGATGCGCTCACCGTTGGTGACCTAAACTGGATCGTCAAGAACACGATCGAAGGGCAGGAGCAGCGGATTATCGCAAACCACAACCTGCACAGCGTTTATCTCTACCACCGTACGCCGAAAATGCGGGCGCTGTATCGCCGGGCCGACTACGTGCACATCGATGGAATGTCCCTGATCTTTCTTGGACGGCTCTTGGGGCTGCCGCTCATGAAAAAACATCGCGTGACGTACGTGGACTGGGTCGGCCCGCTGCTCCGTGAAGCGTGCGCTGGGCAGTGGAAGCTTTTCTACCTCGGTGCTCGGCCGAAAGTCGTCGCGGCCGGGACAGACCGCATTCGGCAACGCTACCCCGACATCGAACTGGCGTACCACCACGGATACTTCGATCGCTCACCCGATCGTCCAGAAAACCGCTCGGTGATCACGGCCATCAATGAGTTTGCCCCAGATGTGCTCATGGTGGGCATGGGGATGCCCCGCCAAGAAAAATGGATTTTCGACAACGTTGATCAGCTCAATGCTCGCGTTATTCTGTCCTCGGGAGCGTGTATCGACTACATTGCCGGGGCGACCCCAACTCCCCCACGGTGGGCGGGAAAGATCGGTCTGGAGTGGCTGTACCGGTTCCTGCAAGAGCCCGGACGGCTCTGGTACCGAAATTTGGTAGAGCCCTGGCCGGTTCTCATGCGCTTCTTCAGGGATCTCGTACGGCGCCGTCTTCTCCAGTCATCGCGGCGGTAACGGGAATCCCGATTTGAGTTCCCTCGATGCGGGTTTACGACACCTCCAGTCAAATGCAGTGGC
>CAZMDV010000585.1:0-1746 GCA_964564875.1 uncultured Salinivenus sp. | reverse complement strand
TGCGGCAACGCCGACCTCTGCACCGTCATCCCGGACCTGCAGCTCAAGATGGGATACCAGTGCGTCGACGCCGAGCAGCTCGACGCCCTCGCCGACCTCTCCCGCTTCACCAACGAGGTGGCCAACCTCGACCCCGTCGACTGTGCGCCGTACGTGGGCCGCAGCGCCTTCACGCACAAGGGCGGCGTGCACGTCTCGGCCGTCATGAAAGAGCCGAGCACCTACGAGCACGTGGAGCCGGAGGCCGTGGGCAACCGGCGGCGGGCGCTCGTGTCCGACCTCTCGGGCCGGAGCAACATCCAGTACAAGGCCGAGGAGCTGGGCATCGACCTCGGCTCGGACGACGCCGCGCAGGCCGTCGATCGGATCAAAGAGCTGGAGCACCTTGGCTACGAGTTTCAGGGCGCGGAGGCCTCCTTCGAACTGCTCCTCCGCACCATTCAAGACGAGGTGCCCAACTTTTTCGCGTTGGACCGGATGCGCGTATGGAGTGGGCAGGACGACGACGGCGAGCAAACGGTGGAGGCCTCCCTCGCCCTCACGGTACAGGACCAGCGCACCCTGGCGGTGGCCGAGGGGAAGGGTCCCGTCGACGCCCTCTCGAATGCGATGCGGGAAGCCCTCCACTCCTTTTATCCCTCGCTCGACGCCGTCCGCCTCTCCGACTATAAGGTGCGGGTGCTCACGCCGCAGGACGGCACGGCGGCCACGGTCCGCGTCCTCATCGAGCACAGCGACGGCACGCGCACCTGGAATACCGTCGGAGTGTCCGAGAATATCCTCAATGCGAGCTGGCAGGCCCTGTCCGACGGCGTCCGGTACGCACTGTTTCATTCGGCCACAGACACGGTGACGGAGCGGGAGCGCGCGCCCGTGTCCTCTTCCTGAGCGAGACTGCCTCTGCGGTGGCGGACCTGGCTATTCTGCCGCGGTCGGCGACGAGAGCGGATGCCGGAAGACGCGGTAGGGATCTGTGCGCTGACTGACGCCGTCGTTGTACTGCGGCATCAGGTGGATCTGTGAGGTGGTGACGTAGAGGTCGCCGTCCGGCCCCAGCGCAAAGCTGTCCGGCCACCGGAGGCGGGCGTCGGTGACGAGCGTGTCGAGGCCGCGCTCCGGGTGCCACCCGATCACGGCGTCCGCCTCGAGTGCCGTGTGGTAGATCGTCCCGTCCGGCCCGGCAATCATGCCGTCGGTGACCGCCGTTTCGCCAAGGTCCTCCACCGCCGCGGCGAGGCGGTCGTCCGAGCGATCGGGATCATTCAGGGCGGCGGTCGGCACGCGGTAGAGGTGGGCACCCGTAAGGGCGTGGTAGTAGACGTACTGCCCATCGGGACTGAGGGCAATGGCGTAAAGTTTATTCTGGCACTGTTATCCTCCGCCTTCTCAGTCCGCCCGCCTGGCTGCCTGGGCCGAAGCTTCGTGCTCGATCATCGAGCGGGGTGTCCATTTTGGCTTGACCCAAAATAGACGAAAAGGCCAAGGCTGTGAAAAAATCGGCTGAGGCCTCTCAACCTCCACTGAAATTCGCCAAACTCACGCTCCTTCCTTCGGTCGGAGCGCTCGGGCATGCCGAATTTCGGTCGTTTCGGTTTCTAGGCCTCCGAGACACCGATTTTTTCAAGGCCGGGGATCTTCGGACCCGAGAAGTTCGACGGTCTTCAAGCCTGAGCGCTCAACTTTACACTGTTGGGACTGAGGGCGATGCCGTCGCTGGCGATTTGCGGGACCGATCCGTCGGCCGTG
>CAZMDV010000584.1:0-1747 GCA_964564875.1 uncultured Salinivenus sp. | reverse complement strand
AGCCCCGTCCGGCGCGCGAGGGCCCGGAGATCGAGGGGCCACCATTCGCGGAAGGCGTCGGCGTGGACGGCCCGCAGGAGAGTCCGCACGAACTCCCCTAGCGCCCGGTTGTCCACGCTCTCGGCGAACTGGCGCACGTCGGAGGCCGACCTGGCAAACCGGAGGAGACCGAAGTGCTTGCGACGGGGAAGCACCGTCCAGGCACCCTGGCGGTCAATGAGGTCGACGGCGGTCCGGACCTTCGTCCGCGAGAAGCCGGTCGTCTTCAGCACGGCGTCGAGATGGACCGCGAGGGGCCCCTCCGACTCCGACCCCACGGGCACCTGCCCCACACTGCACACGGCGTCGTACACCTCCCGAACCTCCGTGGCTGTGGGGTGGGACGCCTCGATGAGAGCTTCCTGCGTGTCGGCGTCGGGGGGACGGTACAGGAGCACCGCGTGCGCCCTCTCTCCGTCGCGCCCGGCCCGGCCCGCCTCTTGGTAATAGCTCTCCAGCGACGAGGGCAGGTCCATGTGCACCACGAAGCGCACGTCCGGCTTGTCGATCCCCATCCCAAACGCGTTCGTCGCCACCATGACCCGGACCTCGTCCTGCACCCAGGCCTGCTGGCGGGCCTCTCGATCCTCCGCGCCCAGTCCTCCGTGATACCCAGCCACCGCGACTCCATGACTCGCGAGCCGCTTGCGCCACCGCGCTACGGCCCGGCGCGTCGCGGCGTACACGATTCCCGTTCCCGGCACCGCATCGACGATCGTGCGAAGCCGCTTCCACTTGTTGTCCGTCCGAAAGACGGACCAGACGATGTTGGGGCGGTCGAAGCCCCGGACCACCTGGGCTGCGTCCGGCATGTCGAGCAGGTCGACAACATCGCGCCGCACGGCAGGGGTCGCCGTGGCCGTCACGGCGATGGTCAGGGGATCCTTGAGGAGCGCACGGGCCGCCGGAATTTCCAGGTAGTCGGGGCGGAAGTGATGGCCCCACTCGCTCACACAGTGCGCCTCGTCGACCGCCACGAGCGACACGTCCAACCGGTCGGCCCGGGCCTCAAACACGTCGGTGGACAGGCGCTCTGGGGCGACGTACACGAGGTCGTATTGTCCATACTCAGCGTTCGTCCATCGCTGTTCCACCTCGTAGGGGGGCAGAGTGCTGTTGATGAACGCGGCGGCCACCCCTTGGGCCCGAAGCGCCTCCACCTGATCCTGCATGAGGGCAATAAGGGGCGACACGACCAGCGCAAACCCCTCCGTGAGCACGGCTGGAAGCTGGTAGCACAGGGACTTGCCGCCGCCAGTGGGAAGAACACCCAGCACATTTTGCCCGTCGAAGAGGGCCTCGAGCACTGCCTCCTGCCCGGGCCGGAAGGCATCGTGGCCCCACCGATTGCGCATTGCCCGGCGGGCGTCCTCGAGGGTGTGTGACGAAAGGTCCGACATCGAGGCCTGAACGTTGACCCAGAAACGCGTACGGAACCAAGCTCCCTTCCCACGCAGCGTTCCAATTGCGACGGTCAGCTATTATGTTTTGTCCCGAGGCGTCGTTCGGCGCTCCCCCTCCCCCCGAGGGCGATCGCGTGTTAAAGTTCCGGTCGAGCCTCTGAGGTGTTTCTCCCTATGATTTCCGACGCCACCCCTGAATGCGCAGGCGAGAGGGCGCGTGGGAGCGCTGGCGCACACCTTTGCCTTGCAGAACTGGAAGAACTGCCCCCATCGGTACGATGTGTTTGCCCTGCCCTCTCCTAAGA
>CAZMDV010000583.1:0-1750 GCA_964564875.1 uncultured Salinivenus sp. | reverse complement strand
GATGGCGCGGCGCAGGAGCTTGCCCTCCCCAATGAAGTGCTCCTGCCCCACGAACTCGTCGAGCGTGCGGGGGCGCATGCGGTCGGCCAGGGGGGCACGCTCCTCTCGGGCTTGCTCAGCCTGCTCGTCGAAAAGGTCGGGCATCGATGGTGCGGTCTGGTCAAGAAAGGCCTCCGGATCTTGCTCAACTCACACGGCCCGACGGAGTTTTCTTCTCCTACTGATAGTCCTCGCGCACAGGACTGAACACGTCGATGATCTCGCACTCCGTGACGGCCCGTCCTGAATGCGGCGTCTCGGGCGGTATATGAGCGATTCGACCCGGCTCCAAGATGCCGGTTTCTCCGTCGAGGGTGAGCTCGAACTCTCCTTCGACCACGATCGAGATTTGCTCGTGGGGATGGCTGTGCTCCGGAAACGTGGCTCCCGCCTCTACTTCCCAGCTCGTGACGGTCATGTTTTCACCGTGTACGAAGGCGCCCAGATAGCCGGGAATCTCTTCAGAGCGGTCGAGGTCGTCGACGGAGACAAATGGCATGGAGACACGTGCAAGTGACGAGCAGATGACGCGCTGCCCCAATAACCCTTCCCGACGCCGATCGTTGCGACGCGTTATGGATCGGCTGGCCAGTTCTCCTTCGGCTCCACGTCTCTGGGCGACCCAAGAGAGGGATCGGGGGGCCAGATCATCTCCGGATCCACGTGTTTAGGTGGCTCAAGGGCAGGCATCTCTGTCCCTTGCGGCGGCTCCACGTACATCAGAATGCCCGGGTCGATCCGGGCAGCCTCGAAGGCCTTCGATCGGCCTTGGGTAGCCTTGGAGAGAGAATCGGGAGCCCACGGGAGGACTTCAGAGGAATGGGTCGGGAGCGGCGACAGGGGAGTAGCGTTCGGCTGTTTGTCCTGCGAGCCCGGAGCAGGTGCAGACACGAAGCGCCCTTGCTCCGGAGCACAGCCGACCGCTCCAACCAACAGTCCTGCGATGAGGAAACCACACGATGCGAATCGAGACATGACGCTGCAGGGAGAGGAACCACAAGACGGACAACATGGACGCACTGTCCAGAACTGACGTTTGCCCTCAATTATTGCCTGCGCGTGAAGAGATAGGAAGGGATCCCTGCGGCCCTCCAACCGGCTCCGCAAAAACCCGTCGAAACGCCGGGCGTCCCATTTCGGAGCGGCGTCCGGTTCCGTAGCTTAGGAGGGCATCGTCGGGCTCCTCCACCCACCGCGCCTCCCCATGAAAAACTACCTCCGGACCCAGATCCGCCACGCGCTCGACGCTCTGGGCGACGTGCCGGACGACTTCGAGATTGAACTCGAGGCTCCCGACCGCCCCGAACACGGCGACCTCGCCACGAACACGGCCCTGCGCCTCGCCAGCGTGCTCGGCGATAACCCACGGTCCATTGCCGAGACCCTCGCCGAGCGGCTGCGGGCACGAGTCGATCCAAGCCGAATCAAGAGCGTGGAGGTAGCCGGGCCTGGCTTTGTTAATTTCCACTTCGCCCAGGACTACCTCTTCGAGGGCCTCGCCGACCTGCTGGCCGAGGGGGACACCTTTGGGCAGACGGAGGGCGGGGCGGGGCAGCGTGCCCTCGTCGAGTATGTGAGCGCCAACCCCACTGGTCCGCTCAACGTGGGGCATGGTCGCAACGCGGTGCTCGGTGACACCATCGCCAACCTCCTGGCGTGGACCGGCTACGAGGTCACGCGCGAGTATTACTACAACGACGCCGGGCGGCAG
>CAZMDV010000582.1:0-1753 GCA_964564875.1 uncultured Salinivenus sp. | reverse complement strand
CTCTCGGTCGACGAGCTGCAGGAGACCTACCACACCATCAACGCCCCGCTCTGGCAACAGTACGCCGACGGAGAAATCGATAAGCAGACGGTGCAGCAACAGCGGTTCGAGCGGCTGCTGGCGGCCGTGGACGCGCCGCACGCCGACGCGACCCTCGTGGCGCGCTACTACATGCAGCGCTACGCGGCCCACTGGACCTTCATCCCGGGGGCGAGGGACGCCTTCGAGGCCGTGGCCGAGCGGTACCCGGTGGGCGTGATCACGAACGGGTTTGCGGAGGTGCAGGAGAAGAAGCTCGAACAATTCCCTGTGCTCCGCGAATGGGCCGAGGCCGTGGTTCTGTGCGAAGAGACCGGCGTGCTTAAGCCCAATCCTCGTGCGTTCGATCACGCCACCGAGGCGGCCGGGGTGAAGCACCGAGACGTGCTTTACGTGGGCGACTCGTACCGGTCCGACGTGCAGGGGGCCGAGCCGGTGGGGTGGCGGGTGGCCTGGTACGCCCGTCACGGAACAGATGGCCGATCGACGAACGACCGTGGCTTTGCCTTCGTGGACTGGAGCGTGCTGCGGGAGCGGCTGGCGTGAGGACTATCCCCCGAGCAACTGCCGGAACGATTCCAGAAAGACCTGCACGGAGCGAGGTTCGAGCAGGACAGTGAGCACGACGCCCGCCACGGCCCCGCCCACATGCGCCTCATGCGCGATCCAGTCCCCCATGCCCGCCTGCTGGCCGCCGCCTCGCATCGCGTAAATCGATCCAAACACGTACCCGAACGCAAAGAGAATGGCCGGGATGGGCAGGGCGAAAAACAGGTAGAGGTTGCGGAGCGGGAAGAACACGCAGAACGCAAACACGACGCCGCTGACGGCGCCCGACGCCCCCACCGCCGAGTAGTTCGGATCGTCGCGGTTGAAGAGAAACGTCAGGGCGTGGGCGGCGAGCTCCGACCCGAAGTAGAGGAGAAGGAATGCGCCTATCCCAAGAATTTCCTCCAGCAGCGGCCCGAAGAAGTAGAACGTGATCATGTTGAACGCCAGGTGCGTGCCGCCGGCGTGCACGAAGCCGGCGGTGAGGAAGCGGTAGAATTCCTGGTGCTTCTGGATACGACGGGGCTGGAACGAGAGCTCCCGGATGAGGGACGGATCGGTGAAGGCATAGAGACTCACGCCCAGGTTGGAGAGCAGTAGCGCGAGCGTAACGGGGGCCTGGAGGAGTCGCTCCATTCAGTTTGCGAGTGGGCGAATGGGGAGGGCGTGTGGGGGACGGCTCTGAAGACGTGGGCCAACGAACCGCAGGATGTGCGGACGCTCCTAGGGAGGGCCGTTGGCTCCTGGGGAAGGCCGTTGGCCCTCATTCCTCACCCCCCACGGCTCACTCGTCATGCCGCGACGGCGGAAACGTAGTTGAGCAGCGACTCGAAGACGAGCCGCCCATCGTCACCACCAAGCAGCGGTTCCACACAGCGCTCCGGGTGGGGCATGAGGCCGCAGACGTTGCCAGCGTCGTTGACGAGGCCGGCGATGCCGTGCACCGAGCCGTTTGGGTTGGCGTCGTCGGTCACCGCACCATCCGGTGTGCTGTAGCGGAAGAGCACCTGGTCGTTGCGCTCGATCCGGCTGAGCACCTCGTCGTCGGCGTAGTAGCGGCCTTCGCCGTGCGAGAGGGGAATGGTCACGACCTGGCCGTCCGAGAGGGCATTCGTAAATGGCGTCTCCCCGTTCTCGACGCGCAGCGTGGTGTCCTTGCAGATGA
>CAZMDV010000581.1:0-1759 GCA_964564875.1 uncultured Salinivenus sp. | reverse complement strand
TAGCCCACGAGCACGCCTGCGAGGACGAATGCGAGGGCCGCTAGGCCCGCCTGCACGAGGGCGTAGGGCATCTGTGTGTTGACGTGGTCCACGTGGTCGGACGCCGCCGCCATCGACGAAATGATGGACGTGTCGGAGAGCGGGGAGGTGTGGTCGCCGAAGATGCCGCCGGAGAGCACCGCCCCGAGCATGAGGGACGACGGAAGCGCAATCTCCACGGCCAATGGCATCACCACGGGAATGAGGATGGCGAAGGCCGTCCACGACGAGCCGAGGGTAAACGAGACGAAACTCGTGACGGCAAACACGAGCACCGGCATCCACCAGGCCGGCCCTTGCTCCCCAACGAGCCCTACCACGTAGTTGCCCATCTCCAGCGCCTGCGACACCTGTCCCAGCGCGAAGGCAAGCACGAGGAGCAGCGTGACGGGCACGAGGCCAGAGGCGCCCTTCACGACCCAGTCCATCGCGGTGCTGGGTGTGAGGGTAGGACGGCCACCGCGGAGGGGCAACGGGATCGCGCAGAGTCCCAGTGCCGCGCCCAGGGCTGTGCCCACCGCCCACAACACGGCGGTCGAGCCACTCCCCTGCATCAGATTGCCGCTGCCCGTCACGTAGAGCCCGACGAAGATCATGGCGACCATGACGGCCACGGGCAGCAACAGGTGCCGCGCCCGTGGCGTCACGTGGTCGGGCGGCTCGATGCGGGCCACGTCCTCCTCAATCATCGGCTGTGCGTCGGGCCGCAGGACCTGGCCGGTCGTCTCGGCCCGCTCTTCGGCCCGCCGCATCGCCCCAAATCGCCATCCGGTGAGGGCCAGCATCAGGGAAAAGCCGATGGCAAAGAGGGCGAAGAAGTTGAAGAGCACCGCCTCCGCCAGCACGGCCACGGCGGTTTGCGAGAGCTCCTGCGCCGCGAGCAGGCCCAGCACGAACGCGCCCCATCCGTTGAGCGGAATCGACATGCAGACCGGCGCGCAGGTGGCGTCGCAGTAGTAGGCCAGCTTCTCGCGGGGCAGATTGAGCCGGTCGAACAGCGGGCGGCTCACCGCACCGACGGTGAGGGACGAGATGTTCGACTCCACAAAAATCACCACGCCGATTCCCCACGCTAGGAGCTCCGCGCCACGCCGACTCTCGCCCCAGCCGCGCGCCCGCGCCCAGTCGATAAAGCCCTGCACGCCGCCGGACGCCTGCACGAGCGCCACGAGGCCGCCCACCAGCAGGCAAAACACGAGGATGCGGGCGTTGCTATCGGAGTCGAAGACCGCCACGACTTGATCGGCCAACTCGCGCAGGCCCAGGACCGGATTGCCGCCCGCGAGGATAGTGGTGCCGAGCCAGAGGCCGGCGAAGAGCGACAGGTAGATCTGGCGCGTCCACAGCGCAAGCCCGATCGCCACGACGGGCGGGAGCAGAACGATCCAGTCCATCTAGCAGGTCGGCCAGTGTGGTGCGGACGCGGTGAACCAAAGTGTTGGGGGCGGCGGTCTCGATTCGGGGCGGTGGGACTTGGAGAAGCCCTCCGAACCCGGACCGTCCCAAAAAGTCACGATGATAGTGCCATGAGGTCAAGAGCGGCGTCGTGAATGTCCACGTGAGGCGGTCTGGCTATCGATCCTCCTGGAGCCGCTTGATGTCCGCCTAGTCCTGGAGACGTCCCAGCACCCGTTTGTTTTGAATGAGGTGCGTCCGACCGAGGACCGGAATCGTCAGCCCTTCGATCTCAACCTTCATCCGCTCAGCGTTTTCCGAACTT
>CAZMDV010000580.1:0-1763 GCA_964564875.1 uncultured Salinivenus sp. | reverse complement strand
TATTGCGTATTTCGTCTCCTGAGATCGAGGAGGACCCTTGCGCAATACGCACTACGCAATACCGCCCCCGACCCCCAACGCCTTACTCGTCGCCTCAGCAGCTCCGTACCGAAACTACCCTTACGTTTTGCCCTCGATGAACGCCAATGACCGCTCCATCGTCGCGCTCGTGATGGTTGCCCACGGGCTGGTCCACACCTACGAACTGTCGATTCCCATCTTCATGACGGCTTGGCTCGCGGAGCTGGGGATCTCGGAGGCGACGCTCGGCGTGCTCGTCGGGGCGGGCTACTTCCTGTTCGGGGCCGGGGCCTTGCCGGGAGGCCTTCTCGCGGACCGCCTCGGATCGCGGCGCCTCATCGCAGGGTGCTTCGTGGGCATGGGGGGTGCGTTCGTGCTGCTGGGCCTCCTTCCGGGCGTCTGGGGCATCGGAGGGGGGCTCCTGGCATGGGGCGCGGCGGCCAGCGTGTACCATCCGGCGGGCCTTGCGCTCATCAGCACAGGCGTGCGGCAGCGTGGACGCGCGCTGGCGTTCCACGGCATTGCGGGCAACGTGGGAATCGCGGGCGGCCCGCTCGCCACGGCTCTCCTCCTGCTCGCGTTCGACTGGCCGACGGTGGCGGTCCTGCTTGGCCTGCCCGCCCTCGCCGCGGCCGTGGGGGCACACTGGGCCTCGTTCGACGAGACGGCGGCCGTGGAGCTCCACGACGCAGCCGACGCTCCCGACGCAACGTCAGTCTCGGAAGGTCAGGACGTGTCGGCACTGTGGCGGCGAACGCGGCACCTCTTCGCGTCCGGCTTCGCCCTCGTCTTTGCGCTCGTCGCGCTGTCGGGGCTTTACTACCGAGGCGTGCTCACCTTCCTCCCAGACCTGCTTACGCCGCTGGTGGCGGTCGATCTGCCGATCGACGTGGCGGCCGGGCGGTACGTCTACGCCGGACTGCTCGCCGTGGGCATCGGAGGGCAGTATGTAGGCGGACGGCTCTCGGATCGAGACGACACGGAGCGCATCCTGGCGGGGGCCTTAGCGGTGCTGGCCGGGATGGCCGTCCTATTTCTGCCCGTGGCCGGACTCGGGACCGGGGCGCTGCTCGTCGTGAGTGCCGGGCTTGGCTTTTTTCTCTTCGTCGTGCAGCCGCTCTACCAGGCCACAGTGGCCGAATACACGCCCCCCGACGCCCGCGGGCTCTCCTACGGCTACACCTATCTCGCCATCTTTGGGGTGGGGGCGCTCGGGGCGGCCCTGGCAGGATTTCTCCTTCAAGTCGCTGGGCCCTGGCTCCTCTTCGGCGTGATGGCCGGCATTGCCCTGCTCGGGGCGGGGCTGAGCGTGGGGCTCGCCCTGCGTCGTACACAACTGGAAGGAGTGCGTCCGTAGCGTGGCGCCCAGTCTGAACTGCTGCTCGTTGCGAAGCGGTGCCGCGCCCCCTATCCTATGAAGGCGCGTTCCGACGCCCGCCCCAGAGACGACGGGGGGAGAGCGGTCCCTTGTCGTCGGATCGCCCCCGCTGCCGTTTCACCGAGGCCGTTCGCGTTCGTGACTCTGCTCGACTGGCTGTTCGTCGTCGGCTACCTGGTCCTCTCCTTCGGGATTGCGCTCTACTTCTACCAGCGGGCCGGCGAAGACACCTCCGAGTTTTTCCTGTCGGGCCGCGCGATGCCGTGGTGGGTGGCGGGGACGAGCATGGTGGCCACCACGTTCGCCGTCGACACGC
The DNA here is from genome assembly GCA_964564875.1 of uncultured Salinivenus sp. GTDB lineage: Bacteria > Bacteroidota > Rhodothermia > Rhodothermales > Salinibacteraceae > Salinibacter. The sequence continues at coordinate 48 of CAZMDV010000580.1, read as the reverse complement.
CGCTCCTGGTGACCGAGATCGTGGCGCAGGACGGCATCGCGGGCAACT
>CAZMDV010000579.1:0-1773 GCA_964564875.1 uncultured Salinivenus sp. | reverse complement strand
CGGCGATTGAAGCGAAGACGTGACTATTCCTCTTGACCGATACGACGGGCCGATGCCTCCACAAATTCCTCCGCTCGGTTGAGGTACGTTTCGACCTCCCCCGAGGACGGCTCCACCAGGTTATAGTCCGCCTCTTCCCGATTCTGGCGGAGCTTCGTCAGTAAACCGACGTCCACCTCGTCTCGGAAGTGCTGCCCCAGCTTCATACCGATTCCTTTATGGGTCTTCGGCGTGAGGTCGCGGAGCAAAAGCAATGCCCGAGCGCTTTCCAGGACGCCAAAGTAGAGTCGGTTCATCGCGTCCGCCCCGAACTCATGACGCTGGAGAAGCCGCGCTGCGTCGAGCCGGCGGTGGGCTGCCTGTAGTCGATCCGAGACTTCGCTCATATCTCCACGCCGTTTTCTCGGGCCCAGTCCGCGAGATCGTCACTTTGTGATGCGTGACGAGCGAAGATCCCCATCCACCAGTCGTATTCTTCCGTTACGTCCATCGCAATGTCCACCACCGGGTCCGTCTCTTCGAAGGGATCGTAGGGGCCCTCGAGAAGGACGACCACCTCGATCGCCCGCACGTCATCGTCCTCGGTTTCTTCAGGACCCTCGTCGGAGAAGGGAAACTCGGGCACCGCATATATCTCTATCAGCCGATCCCCGTAGTGCTCCCGGTAGCGCCGCGAGAGCGTAGCCAGTATGTCGGCAGGGGTGCGGGTGACTTGCATAGCATCCTCGGATCAATGTCGGAGCCAGGGGCTCTCTTACACTGGAATGCTGTGATATGTCCCGGCCAGCCGGATCACTCCGTACGTGCCCCCGACCCGTCGACACGTTCGACCTCGACGACATTCAAGTAGACCTCGTGGTTCTCGAGCTCTTTGATCAAACCCTCGCTCAGGTCCCAGTCCGTACGGAGAATGCCGGGCTCCGGAAGCCGCCGGAATACGCCATACACCCTCCATTCCTCGCCGGACTCGGGGGCCTGAGTGGTGTCGGGGATCGTAGCGGGGCTCGCGACAGCGAGCAGGCGCTGGTCGGCATCCGTTCCGATCCAGAACATCCGGGGCCGGATCCCCTCCAAAATCGGGGCACTGGGAAAGGCGCCCACTCGCCCCTGCAGTCCGCCCTGTTCTGACGGATCGGTGGCCATCGCCAGCTCATTGACCGGGCCTTGCGGCATCCCGCCCGGAACGCGCGGCGAGACGACGACCCCGTGCATGGGCTGAGCAGCCTGCTGGGCGACGACGACCGGTTGGCCGTCAAACGCCGACGCGGCCTCCTGCGGCAGACGTATGCCGTACTGCTCCTCGAAGGTCTCGGCGTCGAATCGCTTTACGACCCCGGTTACCTGTACGATGTCGTTCTCGGCCGCGGGAACTTCCTCGGTGCGCCCTGCCACCGGGGCGATAGAGTCGTCACTGACGATGAGAAGATCCCGCGCGAAATCGGAGCCCCCGACCGTGAAGCTTCGGGGCGTAAAGATGCGGTCGACCTCACCACTGATCACGACTGTCTCCCCGACGTGCTGCTCGGGATTCTCCATCAGATCCTGGGGCCGAGTCCGGACGTCGGAGGATTGGCTCTGACACCCCACCAACAGCAGGGCGGACACGAGGAGGAGAAGGTACTCGGACGGGCGTCGGTTCATATCGGGTGGGAATGACGGGGGCATTGAGTAGTCCATTGAGGAACGCGGGAGTCGGCACTACTCCTTGGGCCAGAGGGATCGGATCGAGCTGGGGAGCAGGTGCTGCACGTCTTCAATTTCGCCTTCCGTCAC
>CAZMDV010000578.1:0-1776 GCA_964564875.1 uncultured Salinivenus sp. | reverse complement strand
GCTCCGTGATTGTCTCCTCCACCTTCGAGGTCGCGATGGGATCGAGGGCGCTGGCCGGCTCGTCCATGAGTACCACGTCGGGCTGGACGGCGAGGGTCCGCGCGATGCACAGGCGCTGCTGCTGCCCGCCGCTCAGGTCGAGCGCGCTGCTGTGCAGGCGATCCTTCACCTCGTCCCACAGGGCGGCCTGCCGCAGGGACCGCTCCACGAGCGCGTCGAGGTCGCCGGTGTAGCCGTTGATCTCGGCCCCCCAGGCCACGTTCTTGTAGATGGTCTTGGGAAAGGGATTGGGCTTCTGAAACACCATCCCGACGCGGCGCCGCACCATCACCGGATCGGTGTCTTCCGCGTAAATGTCCTGTCCGTCGACGAGGATGGTCCCTTCGAGCGTGGTGCCCTGGATGAGCTCGTTCATCCGGTTGAGGCACCGGAGCAGGGTCGACTTGCCGCAGCCCGAAGGACCGATGAGGGCCGTCACCTTGTTGGGCTGGATGTCCATGGTGATGCCCTGCAAGGCGTGGTTGTCGTCGTACCAGAAGTGCAGGTCGTCAATGTTCAGCTTCGGCTTCACGGTCGTCTCCATCGAAGAGGAGCCGTCCGCCGAGGACGGTCCCGCACCGGGGTTCTGGGTGCCGTCGGAGCGGACGTTCGGGGTCGTCTCGTCGGCAGAGGGCGGAGAGAGGGGCGGGTCTTCGGTGGACTCATTTGTGGGCATGGTGGGCACAATCGATCGTGCGGACAAACGCGGAAAGCATCGTCGGGCTCACGTGCCGGCGCGGCGCTCCTCGAAGTAGTTGCGCAGGAGGATGGCTGTCAGGTTCATCGTGAACAGGAGAACCATCAGGATCACGATGGCGGCGGCCGCAAGGCCTCGGAATTCATCCTGGGGCCGGGCCGTCCAGTTGAAGATCTGAATCGGCAAGGCGGTAAACTGATCCAAGGCCCCCCGCGGCACGAACGGGACGAAGGTGAGTGCACCGACGAGGATGAGGGGGGCGGTCTCACCAATGGCCCGGCTGAGTGCTAGGATAACCCCCGTCATGATGCCCGGCGCCGCCATGGGCAGCACGTGGCTGTAGATGACCTGCCAGCGCGTAGCCCCGAGGGCGTAGGCACTCTCCCGAATCCCACTGGGAATGCTCCGCAGGGCCTCCTGGGTGCTGATGATGATAATGGGAAGGATCAGCAGGCTCAGGGTGAGCGCCCCGGCCAAAAGACTGTTGCCAAAGGCTGCGAACCGGACGAAAAGCGCGAGGCCAAGAATGCCGTACACCACCGACGGCACGCCGGCGAGGTTGGCGATGTTGACCTGGATAAGGCGCAAGAACCATCCCTCCTGCGCGTACTCCTCCAAATAGAGGGCTGAGGCCACTCCCAGCGGCACCGAGATGAGCGCCGTGAGCCCCATCAGCCACAGGCTTCCGATAAGGGCCGACCAAATGCCGGCCTCGCTCGGGGTCCGGGAGGGAAGGCTTCTGACGAACTGAGCGTCGAGCCACGGGAGGGCCGTCACCACTACGTCTACGAGAAGCGTGACGAGCACGACGATCCCGAAGATCGTGGCCAGGAACAGAACGCCGGCCAGGATCATGCCGATGCGCTTGCGGCGCGAGCGGCGGAGATCAAATGTCCCGTTCGAAGAGGGCTCCATAGGTGTGACAGTGGAAGGCTAGAAGGTTAAAGGTTGAATGTTGATGGTGAAACAGCTCCTTTCGAACCTTCAACCTTTCAACCTTCCAACTTTTGACTGTTTAGTATTTTTCCTGATAACGGCGG
>CAZMDV010000577.1:0-1778 GCA_964564875.1 uncultured Salinivenus sp. | reverse complement strand
CGGGCGGTGGACGACGTGCCCATCCTGACGCTCACGCTCCACAGTGACTCGACGGACGACTATGAGCTGCGCCGGATTGGGAAGGAGATGGCCGCTGACCTCAAGACGACGGACGGCGTGGCGGATGTGGAGGTGCACGGGGGCCGCCCGCGGCAGGTGCGCGTGGCGCTCCAGCCGAACCAGGTGGCCGCCCACGGGCTCGATCCGCCGGCGATTGCCAAGCAGCTTCGGGGCGCCAACCGGCAAACCGACGCCGGGGCGTTTGACCAGAACGACGAGTCGTACCTCGTGGAGACCGGCGGCTTCCTCACCTCGGCGGCGGAGGTGAAGAACCTCGTGGTGGGCATGCACCAGGGAAGCCCGGTGTATCTGAAACAGGTGGCCACGGTGACCGACGGCCCCGCCGAGCCTGAGAAATACGTGTCCTTTGCGTACGGCGAGGGCACGTCTCGCCCCGACAGTGTGACGCAGGGCGGCACGCGATCCGCCGTCACGGTCTCCGTCGCCAAGCGGGGCGGCCGCGATGCCATGACGATCGCCGAGCGTTCGCTCGACAAGCTGGAGACGCTGGAGCAGACGCTCGTGCCCGGTGATGTGACCGTGAGCACGACCCGCAACTACGGCGAAACGGCCTCCGAGAAGACCAATGAACTGCTGCTCCATCTGCTCGCGGCCATTCTCGCCGTCACGTTCGTCGTGAGCCTGGCCATGGGCTGGCGCGGGGGCCTCGTGGTGTTTCTGTCCGTGCCCATCAGTTTTGCGCTCACCCTCTTCGTCTACTACTTCTTCGGCTACACGCTGAACCGCATTACCCTCTTTGCGCTCATCTTCGTGACGGGGATCGTGGTCGACGACTCGATCATCGTGGCCGAAAACATTGAGCGCCACTTCAAGATGGGACGGCTGCCGAAGCTGCAGTCGGCCCTCGCCGCGGTCAATGAGGTGGGCAATCCCACCATTCTCGCCACGCTCACGGTCATTGCGGCCGTCCTACCGATGGCGTTCGTGTCCGGCCTCATGGGGCCCTACATGAGCCCGATGCCGATTGGTGCCTCGGTGGCCATGACGTTCTCCCTCGTCGTGGCGCTCGTGATTGCGCCCTACCTGGCCTTCCGATTGATTCCCTCGCATGAGGATCTTACTGGAGAGGAGGGAGGGGAGGAGGGCGCCGGGGACACCGAGTCCGAGTACAAGCTCGAAGAGACCGCAGTCTACCGCGCGTACGCCGCCACCATCGAGCCCCTGCTCGACAGTGCCTGGAAGCGCTGGGCCTTCCTTGGGGGGACGACCCTGTTGCTGCTCGGCTCCCTGTCCCTCTTCTACTTCCGGGCCGTGACCGTGAAGATGCTGCCCTTCGACGACAAGGACGAGTTCCAGGTCGTGGTGAACATGCCGGAGGGGACCCCGCTGGAGCGCACGAACGCCGTGCTGGGCGAGATGGCGGCCAATCTCACCAATCGCCCGGTGGTGACCGACGTACAGACGTACGCCGGGGACGCCGCACCGGTGAACCTGAACGGCCTCGTCCGCCACTACGACATGCGCTCGGCCCCGCACCAGGGCGACCTGCAGGTCAACCTGCGCGCCGCCCACCACCGCGACCGGCAGAGCCACGCCATCGCCAAGGACCTGCGCGGCCCGCTCCAGGCGATTGGCGAGAACCACAACGCCACCGTCAAGATCGCCGAGGTGCCGCCCGGGCCACCGGTGCGCGCCACGCTCGTGGCCGAGATCTACGGCCCCGACGTGGAGACGCAGCGTGCCCTGGCCGACAGTGT
>CAZMDV010000576.1:0-1786 GCA_964564875.1 uncultured Salinivenus sp. | reverse complement strand
TGCTTCGTACGCCTCCACGTCGTAATGTACGGGGATGCCGCGCTGTCCCAGGAGCCACTGGAAGTCCCATGCGGACATGCCAGCCAGCTCCCGCGCCTTCCCGAACGAAAGGGCGTCTTCCTCAAACAAATGAAGGGCCAGTTCGCGACGCAGCTCGTCTCCGGACATGCGCGTCGCCCTCGCGACCTCTTCGGGAATGTCGATCGAGACGGGAGTGGACATGGGATCAATTCTGGAGCTGTGACGGGGCGTAGGATTTTTGAGGCGAACGAACAACGCTGAGGAATGCTCCCGGCCACGCGTGGCCTCCTCCTCTTCCGCGTTTGACACCCCTCTCTTTCCCCATTCCCCCTTTCCCAAAATCCCCACGCCCCCACGCTCTTTCGCTCCCTCACCGCAGCAGCGCCGCAATCAGCGCGCTCACCACCGCCACCAGGACCGTGATCTGAATCCCCACCAGCCACACAAACTGCCGCGACATCTTCTGGTCCAACGCGTCAATGCGATCGGTCATCGCTTGAAACCGATCGTCTACGGCCCCGAACCGGTCGTCAATGGCATTGAAACGCTTATCAATGATCGCGGCGTCGGCGCGGCGGGTGGGGAGCACCACCGGCGCAGTGGGCGCGTGGGGCCAGGCCCCGCGGCGGCGCAGCTCCAGGCGCGCCGTCCAGGGCATGGTGCGGACGTTGGTCCACGGATCGCGCCCGTTTCGAGACGTTGGAATCGACACTACCGACGGGAAACAACCTGTTCCTCGATGGTCTCGATGAATCGGCGAGCATCGTCGGCAAGGTTCGCGGCATCCTCTTCGGTCAAGTTGGAGAATGCCTCGTAGTCAGCCTGCCCGCGCATCGACTGTGCCGTTGTGAGAATGTCACTGGTTTCCTCCGACACCTGCTCCGTGCGGACGAAATGGTAGCCGAATCGTTGGATCCCCCCAGCGTGCGTCTTCGGGCGTTCGTCTTTGGTCAGAAGCGCGGCCCGAGCGGCTTGAAACACGGCGTAATACCCACGGTTGATTGCCGCCTCCACAGAGCCATTTTCAAGCAGGAGCTCAGCGTCGGAGAGCGCCTGCTTGGCCTTTTCCTTGAGTGCCTGGATCTGGTTTTTGTTTTTCGGACTCATCGTCCTGCCCTGTCTGAAGGGATCGAGACGGAATCCGATTCGGGTTCTGGGACTGACTTTGCGGACCGAGGGATGGAGGGACCATTCTCAGGGAAGGCGCCCAGCAGGTCGATTCCTTCCTCTTTGACAGACTGAACCAGGGAATGTCGGTCCTCGGCAAACGCCTCTTCGCTCACATGAACGAAGGAAAGGGCGGTGTCCCGATAGGCCGCAGCCTTCGTTGCAATCCGGCTGGTCCGCTTCGCTTCCTCGTAGGAACGGACCGACCCGCCAAGCACAACGAGCAGGTCCACGTCGCTATCGGGCCGAGCGTCCCCACGGGCCTGAGAGCCAAAAAGCAGGAGATGCCGCAGGCGAGGGCCGTAGATCCTTCGGAGCGAGTCGGTGACCCAGTGGAGGGTCTCCTGGAGATCTGTCGGAATGGAGGCGGCTGTATTTGACATGGACCGCACCCTTGTGCAATGAGGGCACCTGGAAAGAAAGACCTCTTTTTTGCCTGCTCAGACGGCATCCACCTCATACGGTCGCGCCTCCCCCGGTCTGGAAACGGCAAGGCGGACTGATGCCTCCCCGTATTCGTCTATCGTGCCGACGGTGGTTGCTCTTCTTTGTCTGCGGGGCGAGAGCGTCCTCATACACGATGCGCCGTCGGAGAGCC
>CAZMDV010000575.1:0-1790 GCA_964564875.1 uncultured Salinivenus sp. | reverse complement strand
GCTGGGAAGCGTCTGGGCCTATGTCGAGATCTTCCTGAACGACATCTGGCAGTAGCAAGCACCCAGCGTGCGTCGCTTCATTTCCGAAGTCCGTTCCCCAACCTCTGGTGTTCCGATGGGTCCTCGTGGTAGTGCCCGGGCCGTTGCGTTATTGCTCCTCGTCTGGGGCCTGGGCGGCTGCTCCGGCGCGCCGGCGCAAGACTCAGGGGGCCCCTTACTGCCCGAGCAGGCAGCCTACGACGTGTTTCACTACGACCTTAAGATTGCGGCCGACCCTGCCCGGAAGCGGATTGAGGGAAAGGTAGCCATCCACGCCGTAGTCGGAGAGCGGCTTGAGGACTTGGTCCTCAACCTCGACCGGCGCCTCTCCGTGGTGAAAGCGTGGACCATAGGGCAGCCCACTACTCCCCATTCGGTGGAGCGACGCAACGACCGGAACGAGGTCTGGATTGATTTGGCCAAGACCCGCGAGCCTGGCGATACGCTCCACGTGTCGGTCAGATATGAGGGCACGCCCCGAACGGCCCCGCAGGCCCCGTGGGACGGCGGGTTTTCGTGGTCGACGACGCCGGGCGGCGTCCCGTGGATTGCCACCTCGTGCCAGACCGAGGGCGCCGACCTGTGGTGGCCCGTGAAGGACCACCCGTCCGACGAGCCGGACTCAATGGACATTTCCTTTACGGTGCCCGATTCGCTGACAGCGGCCTCGAACGGCGTGCTTCGAAGCGTCGAACCGGCGTCCGACAGTACCCGCACCTTCCACTGGCACGTCTCCACGCCCATCAACGCCTACAACGTCGCCCTCAACGTGGCGCCCTACGAGCACCTCGACACCACGTATACGAGCTCGAGTGGGGACTCGGTGCCCGTATCGGCTTATGTTCTCCCGTCCGATTCAGCCCGTGCGGCTCGTGCCCTCCCGGACTTCCTCGATCAGGTTCGGTTCCTCGAAGAGACCCTGGGCCCCTACCCGCCCCGTGCCGACAAGTACGGGATTGCCCAGGCCCCCTTTTTGGGCATGGAGCACCAGTCGATCATCGCCTACGGCCACGACTTCACAACCGGCGGGATTGGCTATGAGGCGCCGTTCGACGCGCTTCACTTCCACGAGCTGGCCCACGAGTGGTACGGCAACCTCGTGACGGTGCAGGACTGGAAGGACTTCTGGCTCCACGAGGGTCCGGCCACCTACCTGGAGGCCCTCTACGCGGAGCATCTGGAAGGGGACAGTGCCTACCACGCTCGGACCAGCTACTTTCGGGAACAGATACAGGGGGGCACCGCGATTGCCCGCGCCGAGCCGACGACGGCGGAGGAGATATACCACCGCGACGTCTACTTCCGCGGCGCCATGATCCTCCACACGCTGCGGTACGTGGTGGGAGAGGAGGCCCTCCGCACGATTCTGCGGCGATTTACATATCCGGAGGGGGCCGCGTCGGCACCAGAAGCGCCCTTTCGCCACGTCACGACGGACGACTTTATCGAGGCGGCGGACGAGGTGTCCGGGCGGTCGCTCGATGCGTTTTTCCAGGTCTATCTCTATCAGGACCCTCTCCCGAGGCTCGACACACAACGAACGAACGGGACCCTGGGCCTGAAGTGGGAAACAACGGGCGACGCCGCCTTCGAAGTGCCCGTGCCGGTGCGCATCGACGGGGAGACGCAGCGGGTTGCGATGAGCAACGGCACGGGATCGGTGTCGGTGCCCGAGGGTGCGACGGTGGCGGTCGATCCGAAGGGGTGGATCCTGCGGCGTCAGTGACCGCCCCTCCTCATACCGAATCCGC
>CAZMDV010000574.1:0-1792 GCA_964564875.1 uncultured Salinivenus sp. | reverse complement strand
TGCTCAACCCCGACGGCCGGGCCCGCTACGTGCAGTGGTACAAGCGCATGACGGGCGACCAGGCCAATGCCCGTCCGGCGGCACGCGAGCACCACGAGCCCTGGCCCAGCGGCCGCACGAACCACTACTACTTCGACCTCAACCGCGACTGGGCCTGGGGCGTGCAGCCGGAGACGCGGCACCGCCTCGACGCGTACCATCGCTGGAGGCCCCACGTCCACGTCGACTTCCACGAGATGGGCGTGGACGACCCGTACTACTTCGCCCCCGCCGGGGAACCGTTCCACGAAAACCTGACCGAGTGGCAGATCGACTTCCAGTTCACCATCGGGCGCAACAACGCCGAGTATTTCGACGAGAACGGGTGGCTGTACTTCACCGAAGAGGTCTTCGACCTGTTCTACCCCGGCTACGGGGACACCTGGCCCCTCTTCAACGGCGCCATCGGGATGACCTACGAGCAGGGCGGCTCGGAGCGGGCCGGGCGGGCTGTGATTACCACCGAGGGCGATACGCTCACGCTGACCGAGCGCCTTCGCCACCACCACACCACCGGCCTCTCGACCGTCGAGGCAACGGCTGCAAATCACGAGCGGGTGGTCCGGAAGTTCGCCGGCTACCACGCCTCGGTCCAGAACGACCCGCCCGGCGAGTATCGAACGTACGTCGTACAGCGGGACGCGCAGGGGCATCGGCTGTCGGCCCTTGCCACCCACCTCGACCGCCAGCACATCCGCTACGGCTACGCCACCGAATCGCGCATCGTCCAGGGGCGCTCCTACCGAACGGGCGACACGCTGAGAGCTCAGATTCAGCAGGGGGACCTCATCGTGAACACGGCGCAGCCCAACGGCCGCCTCGCGAAGGTGCTTCTAGAGCCGAAGACGACGATCACGGACTCGCTGATGTACGACATCACCGCCTGGGGCCTGCCGTACGCGTACGGCCTGGAGGCCTTCGCCCTCCCGGATCGGGTGACGCCGGACGTCGACACGATGCCCGTCCCAGACACCTCGCCGGCCAGCGATGCGTCGTCGCCTTACGCCTACGTCATCCCCTGGACGAGCCGGGCCAGCGCTCGGTTTGCGGCGGCGCTGCTCGACGAGGACATTCGCGTCCGGTTCGCCACGAAGGACTTCACCGTGGACGGCCGGACCTACGAGCCGGGCACGCTCGTCGTGACCCGCGCCGCGAATACGAACCGGACTCGTCGCTTCGACACAACAGTGCAGCAACTGGGCCGGGCCCACGGTCAGTCCCTCCACGCCGTGACGACCGGCTTCACCGAGCAGGGCCCCGACTTTGGATCCGACAACTTTGGATTCATAGACGCCCCACACGTGGCGGCCCTCGCGGGCCCTCCGACGACCTCGTACCGCCTCGGGGAGGTGTGGCACTTCTTCGACCGGCAGATCAACTATCCGGTGACCCTGCTCCCGGCGGACGACTTTGAGGCCTCCATGCTCGATGACGTGGACGTGCTCGTGCTGCCAGGCGGGCAGTATGGCGACTGGCTCACGGACGCGCGGGCCGAGGCCCTCACCAAGTGGGTACGGCAGGGGGGACGGCTTCTATCGATGGGCGACGCCAACAGCGCGCTGGCCGACCGGGCCCCGTACGCCCTCACCCGCAGAGACGCGGCGTCCCCCGACACGGCCACGGCGGAGGATCCCACGCCGTACGCTGCGCAGACCCGCGAGCAACTGTCCGGCGCCACGCCCGGCAGCATCCACCGCGCGTGGCTCGACGACTCCCACCCGCTCGGCTTCGGCATCGAGCCGCCGTACTTCAC
>CAZMDV010000573.1:0-1793 GCA_964564875.1 uncultured Salinivenus sp. | reverse complement strand
CCATCCGGAGGCTGTGCTCAAACACCCGCGCCACGGCCGAGCGGTCGAAGGGCTGAAGGTTCTTATTGTCGACGGTGTTGGCAACGAGATCGGCGTAGGCGGTCTCGCGCTCCTCGCCCCGGTCGATCTGGTCGTCGAAGTCGGCCATGACCTTGAACAGGCGATCCACGTCCGGGTCGAGGGCGTCGAGGAGGTAGTAGGTCAGCCGCTCACCGACCACCACAATCTTAACGTCCAATGGCACAGCCTCCGGCTCCAGGGTGAGGGTGCGGATGAGCCCGAGCGCCTGGCCGGGCGATTCGATCTGGATCTCTTCGTTGCGGAGCGCCCGCTTGAGGCCCTCCCAGGCGTAGGGATGGGTGAGGAGCTGCCGCGCCTCCACGATCAGGTAGCCGCCGTTGGCCTCGTGGAGCGCGCCCTTCCGGATCAGGTTGAAATCGGTCACCAGCGCGCCCATCTGGGCAATCTGCTCCACCTGCCCCACGAGGTTCTGGTAGTTCGGATTGTCTTCGTAGACGACCGGCGCGCCCTCCGTCTCCGCGTTGTCGACGATGAGGTTGACGCGGTAGCGACGCCAGAACGCGCCGTCCGGCGCAGGGGCCTGCTGCCCACCGCCCTGCTGGCCCTGCTGCTGCATCATCTGGGGCGGGCCCTGCTGCTGGGGATTTTGGCCCTGCTGGGCGGCCTGGACGAAGAAATCGACGTTCTCGATGATGTCGGTACGCACGCTGTCCAGAAAGTCCTGCACGTCGTCGAGGTTCGCGTACTTCTCGCGCAGCTCGTCGATGAGATCGTCGACGACGAGCGTCGCCATCTCTTCGTTCAGCTCTTCGATGCGCTGGCGCGCCTCACGCTGGTGCTCGGGCACCTTACGAAGGATCTCCTGAAGCTCCTCCTGGTACCCCTCGATTTTTTTCTGCACCTCCTCGCGCTCCTCCTCGGGCATCGACTCCACCTCTTCCGGGGGCACCACCTCCCCGTCCTCAATCGGGGTAAAGACGAAGCCCTGCGGGGTGCGGATGAGGGCGATGCCCTCCGTGCGGGCGCGCTCCTGCAGGTCCTCGAGCGCTTTCTCTTGGCCCTCCCGGACCTCTTCCTGAATCATCTCGCGGCGCGACTGATACTCCTCGCTTTCAAACGTGCCGGGGAGGGCCGTTTGGAGGTCCTCGATGAGCGCGTCCACGTCCTCTTTCAACTCGCAGCCCCGGCCCGCAGGGAGCTGGAGGGCCTGCGGTTCGCGCTCGTCGTCGAAGTTGTTGACGTAGCACAGGTCCGGGGGCGTCTCCTCCTCGGCGGCCTGATCCTCCAAGAGGTGCTCCACCAGCTCACGGCGGCCGGTCCCCGTCGGGCCCAGGGCGAAGACGTTGTAGCCCTCGGCGTCGATGTTCATGCCGAAGTCGAGCGCCTCGACGGCTCGGTCCTGACCCACCACCTCCGTCTCGGCCGGCAGGTCGTCGGTCGTCTCGAAATCGAAGTCGGACGGATCGAAGCGTTGGCGGAGGGCGTCTGGGGCGAGGGGGGCGATCATGTGTGGGACGGGGATGGCAGTTTGTTGTAGATGTGCAGGGGAGACCGAGCGCACCGGATGGGGACAGAGGCACGCGTAGGGCCGGTCACATTCATAAGCGATGCGGCGGGCGGAGTTCGCCGCTGGCTCCGCCCTCATACAAACATCACCCGACCAGGAGAGGGATGGGTGTGGAGGGTACGGGGGGAAGGGGAGAGCGGGAGCGTGGGGAAATGGGAGCGTGGGGGAATTGAAGCGTCCGGGAATCTACTCTTTCCGTTTCCGA
>CAZMDV010000572.1:0-1796 GCA_964564875.1 uncultured Salinivenus sp. | reverse complement strand
AGGTCCTCGAACGCCGCCAGGGCCGCGTGCTGGAGGGGCCGGGGCGCACAGATGTAGAGCAGGTCGTTCATCAGGCCCATCTTCTCGGCGATGGGGGCGGGCGCCACCCCGTAGCCCAGACGCCACCCCGTCACGTTGTAGGCCTTTGAGAAGCCCGAGATCGTGATCGTGCGCTCGTAGGCGCCCGGCAGGCTCGCCAGCGACACGTGCTCGGCCCCGTCGTAGAGCATGTACTCGTAGATCTCGTCGGTCAGGGCCACGAGGTCGTGGGCCTGCAGGACGTCTACCAGCGTCGACAGCTCGTCGCGCGCCCACACCTTGCCGCTCGGATTGGCGGGCGTATTTACGATCACGGCTTTCGTATCGGGCGTGATGGCCTCCTCCATCGCCGCCCGGTCGAACGTCGACTCGGGTCCGCCGAGCGGGACGTACCGGATCGTGGCGCCGGTGAGCTCCAGGATGTTGCGGTGGTAGCCGTAGAAGGGCTCGAAGAGAATCACCTCGTCGCCGGCCTCCAGCAGCGTAAAGGCCGCCGCCACGAAGACCCCGGTGGACCCGACCCCGACCACGACCTCCTCCGGAGAGGTGGCGGGCACGTCGTTGTAGGCTTTTTCCTTCTCCAGGACAGCGCGCCGGAGGGGCTCGATGCCCGCGTAGTGGGAGTAGATCGACTCGTCGTCGCGGATGGCCTGATGGGCCCGTGCCTTAATCGGCTCGGGCGTGGGGAGGTCGCAGACGCCTTGTCCCAGGTTGATGCCGCCGACCTCTTCGACTCGCCGGGTGACGGCGCGGATGTTACTTTGTTCGAGGGACCCGGCACGGTCGGCGAGCGGAACGGTCATCGTTGCATCCATGGAGTACGTCGTGAGACGGTGAGAAGCAGGGGACGGAGGGGTCGACGCCAAGAAAACGGTTTCGGTCCCGGCACGCAACCGGCCATCGACATTGGACTGGGCAATCCATACCTTGGGGCTGCGCACCCCTGCTTCACGCCCTCCTCCCACTCAACATGTCTCGCGCTTTTCCCTCCCTCCTCGTCGTCGCCACCGCACTTTTAACCCCCCTGATCGGGACGGCCCAGCCCGCCGAGCGCACGTCGCCCCTCTCGGTGGAGCAAATTATGCAGGACCCGGAGACCTGGGTCGGCGACTGGCCGAGCACCGTCCGCTGGCACGAGAACGGCGAGACCCTCTACTTCAACTGGAATCCCAAGGGGGAATTCCCGAGCGACTCGCTCTACAAGGTGCCCCGGGAGGGTGGGGAGCCGCGAAAGGTAGCCCCCGAAGAGCGACGATCGAACCCGCCTACGTTCGACGGCTGGCAGCACGGAGCACACGTCTACGCCGACGACTTTCGGCGGAAGGTCTACGCCGCGGACGGGGATTTGTACCTCTACAACCGCGCGAGGGACACGCAGACGCGCCTCACCGACACCCGCCCCCGCGAGTCCGACCCGCGATTTGACACCAACGGTGAACGGGTGCTCTTTCAGCGCGGGGACAACCTGTTTGCGCTGACGCTCTCGACGGGGCTCGTGCGCCAACTGACGGACCTGCGGTCGGGCACTGAACCACGCGCGGAAGACCCGACCCCTCAGGAGCAATTTCTGAAGGAGCAGCAGACAGCACTTTTCGAGGCGCTGAAGAAGGAGAAGGAAGAGCAGGAGAAGCAAGAAGCCGCTGAGAAGCGAGATCGTCAGGCCGATGATCCCCCGCCCACGTACCACTACGGGGATCAGGCTCCGCAGCAGCTCCGGATGGGTCCGCAGGAACGATTCGTCTCCTTCACGCAGGAGA
>CAZMDV010000571.1:0-1798 GCA_964564875.1 uncultured Salinivenus sp. | reverse complement strand
TCGGCTCCGGCTCCTGGGACCCGTTTGCGGGGCTCGTCTTCACGTGGCAGACGCTTCAGTGGCAGGTCGACGTCTCGCCGGTGTATCAGTTCAACACAGAGGCGGACGGCTTTGCGTTTGGCGACGAGGCCCGACTGGACGTGGCGACGAAGCGCCGGCTGTGGACGAACGAGCGATCCGGCAAGGTGCCCGGGTTCCTATACGGAAACCTGGAGACGAACTTGGTCTGGCAGGGCGAGAACGAGCGCGCTGGGCAGATCGACGACGGAACGGGCGGCACGACATGGTTCGTGGCGCCGGGCGTGCAGTACATCACGCGTCGTTTTGTTATCGAGGGGGCCGTGCAGCTCCCGGCCGCACAGGACCTCGGCGCGGCGGCGCTTGAGCAGACGTTCATCACCACGCTGAGTCTTCGCATCAATATCTGAGTGGGGGAGTCCGGGTGCTCGACGACACCGTTCGAAAAGACGACCTTGCCATGACGAGTCGTGTTCGATTCTTCCTCGTCGCCATCTTCGCCGCCGGGTTGATCGTCGGCTGCCAGTCCAACGAACCGGGCGCGCCGGTCGCGTCTTATCAGTTCGTCGAGGCGTGGGGCGAGCCGGGAAGCGAGCCTGGGCAGTTCCGCAACCCGATCGGCATCGCACTCTCTGGAGACGAGGTGTTTGTGAGCGAGGCCGGGAACCGGCGCGTTCAGGTGTTCGCCCGGAACGGAACTCCGCGTCGGCAAATTGGCCCGGCACTCGGAGTGGGCGACACGCTACGCCGCCCGATGCACCTCGCCGTCGCGGACTCCTCGGTATACGTCCCTGACTTCAAAACCGACCGCGTCTACGTCCTGTCGCTGGACGGACAGGTTCGGAGGTTGATTGACGGCTCCGGGGTTCCAGCAGGCTTCGATGCCCCCGGGGGCGTCGCGGTCGACGGGCAGGGACGAACCTACGTCGCGGATTTCTATCACCACCGCCTGCTTCGCCTTGATCCGGGTGGCTCGCTGGACCAACAGTGGGGCGTGACAGACTCGACCGGGGGAGCACCAGAGCGCTTTACGTACCCGACCGACGTGGCCCTGCTCCCGGACGGTGGCTTCGTTGTCGCCGACGCCTATAATCACCGGATCAAACGGTACACGGCCGCTGACTCGCTGGCCTGGATGCGCCCGAAGGGGCAGAACTGGGCAGATTCAACGGAGGGAACCTTCAATGTGGCGACCGCGGTCGCGACTGGACCGAACGGTCACATTTTCGTAGCCGACTTCTACAACCACCGCATCCAGGAATTCACGCCCGACGGGCAGTTTGTTCAGGCCTTCGGGGAGAAGGGCACGGCGGAGGGGCAGTTCGACCGTCCGGTCGATCTGGCCTTTGACGACGAGGACCGTCTGTCCGTCGTTGACTTCGGTAACGACCGGATTCAGGTGTTTTCTCCGGAATCGTAACCGGAGGCCTTTCGGGCTCTAGAATCGCGTTCTATTCACTTTGGACTCCTGATCCATGGACGGCATGACCCGCGGGGAAGTGGCCGAGAAGGCCGGCGTCAACCCCGAAACTCTCCGCTATTACGAACGGAAGGAGCTTATCCCGAAGCCGCGCCGCTCGGATGGGGGCTTCCGCCTCTACGACGAGAGCTACGTCGACCGCCTCCGTTTCATCCGCAGGGCCAAGCAGCTGGGCTTTACGCTTGCAGAAATCAAGGAGCTCCTGGAGCTTCGGGTTGGAGAGGAAGCGACCTGCCAGGACGTGAAGGCCCGAACCACAGAGAAGCTCGAGGAGGTAGAGGCCAAGATCCAGGACCTAAA
>CAZMDV010000570.1:0-1801 GCA_964564875.1 uncultured Salinivenus sp. | reverse complement strand
TCAGACAAGATCTCCGTCTCCCCGAGAGCACGGCGTGTACCTGAGATGAGTGGACGTGGGGAAGGAATTCCGGACCCCCTTGCGGGCGGGACCGTCGCCGATCAGGGATGGCCGCACACACGGTCTCCTTTGCCCTTCCCCCGATACCTCGATAGTGCGACGTATGCGAACAGGAAAGGGGCGTGTGGGCAAATCGCCCGAGCCTCCCGAACACGAAAAGCCACGCTCCGGCCCGGGGCCGGGCGTGGCTCTCGCGTGCAGGGCAGGGGCCGACCGGGCACGTCCCGGCGACCGCCCATGCACAACCACAGCACCGCGACGGTGCTCAGGCGTCACGGCTAGGCCGTCCCAATAGACAGAACAGGGGCATAGACGTACCCCAGGGGCGGCTAGCCCCCCTGCCAGCAGTCAAGACGACCCGTGGTGGGGCTGGAGGGCCCGCTTTCGACACCTGCGAGTGGCGAATTTCGAATGGCGAACGGGTGAGGACGTCTCTTTCGCGGAGCGCCCACTCTCGATTCGACACTCGTTATTCGCAATTCGAAATTGTCTTCAGTCCATCATTTTGCGGAGGAAGGCGGGGGTGTCGGTGTCGTCCTCGTCCTCGGACGGGGAGCGTTCGTCGCGGTCCTCGCGCTCATTCAGATCGCCGGCCTGCAGGCGGCGGATTTTGGGGTTCTCGTCCGACGCCTCCTCGTCCGCGTCGTCCGCCTGCCCGTCATGCTGCTGTCCGGAACGGAGCGGGGCGCTGCGGCGCTCGAAGGCCGGTTCATCAAGCTCCCGAAGGTTCGTCTCGCCCTTGTACGACGCAGGATCGTCGTCCTGCTCCTCGAGGGGCACGGTCCGCCGCACACCGTCGTCCTCGTCCTCGGGCTCCTCGTTCCGGTCGAAGCCCGTGGCGATGACGGTCACGCGGAGCTTGTCTTCGATGTCCTCATCGATGACGGTGCCGAAGATGACCTCCACGTCCTCGCCGGCCTCCTTCTGAATGACGCTCGTGGCCTGGGTGGCCTCACGGATGCCGAGCGAGGGGCCGCTGGTAATGTTGACGAGCACATTGGTGGCCCCGGCAATCGAGAGTCCGTCGAGCAGGGGACTGCTGATGGCCTGCACGGCAGCCTTCTCCGAGCGGTTCTCGCCGGAGGCCGTGGCCGAGCCCATCAGCGCCGTGCCGCCGTCCTTCATCGTCGTCTGCACGTCGGCAAAGTCGAGGTTGATGAGGCCGTGGACCGTAATCAGATCGCTGATGCCACGGGTGGCGTTGTAGAGCACCTCGTCGGCCTTCTCGAACGCCTCGATGAGGCTCGTGCCCTGGTCCGCAATGTCGAGCAGGCGCTCGTTGGGAATGACAATGAGCGTGTCCACGTTGTCTCGTAGCAGTTGGATGCCTTCGAGCGCCGTGTCCATCCGCCGTTGCCCCTCGCAGTCGAAGGGCTTGGTGACAATGGCAACGGTCAGGATGTCGAGGCTGCGAGCGAGGGCCGCCACCACGGGGGCTCCACCGGTGCCAGTCCCCCCGCCCATGCCGGCCGTAATGAACGCCATGTCGTAGCCGTCGAGGGCCTGCTTAATCTCATTGCTGCTCTCCTCGACGGCCTCGGCGCCCACGCTGGGGCGCGCCCCGGCCCCCAGGCCGCTCGTGAGGCTCTGGCCCGCCTGTATCTTCTGGGGCGCCCGGTTTTCGGCCAAAGCCTGTGAGTCGGTGTTGATGGAGATGAACTCAACGCTGCCGTGGATGCCCTTCTCCACCATGTTGTTGATGGCGTTGCCGCCTCCGCCGCCGACGCCGACGACGCAGATC
>CAZMDV010000569.1:0-1808 GCA_964564875.1 uncultured Salinivenus sp. | reverse complement strand
TTGATTGCTTGTGGCTGCTGGTGTTGGGAGGGTTGCGTGTCGTATGCCGCGTTATTCCATGTCCCGGATCCTCCGTTCATCACTCGTCCCGCAGCGTGGTGGCTGGATCGAGATGAGCCGCCTGCAGGGCGTGGTAGCTGATCGCTCCGAAAGCCACGACGATCGTCAGCGCGATCGCTCCGCCGAGTACGCCGACCCCGATCGACGTCCGGTACGCGAAGCCCTGGAGCCATTGCTTCATCGCCCAGTAGGTTGCTGGTAGTGCAATGAGAGCGCCGATTCCGACGAGTGTAAGAAACTGTTTCGACAGGAGCCCGATGATCTGAGAGGCCGTTGCGCCCAACGCCTTGCGGATTCCAATCTCCTTACGGCGGCGTTGCACCGTGTAGGTTGCCAATCCGAAGAGGCCGAGACAGGCGATCACGATGGCGAGGCCCGCTAACAGACCGAACAGGGTGCCTGCGCGCTGGACGTCACGGTGGAGCTCGTCGTAAGTCTGGTCGAGAACGCTGTATTGGAAGGGCCGTCCAGGAGCCGCTTCCTGCCATTGTGTTTCCAGGCGGCTGAGGGGCTCTGACCTCGACCCAGGTGCGAGGCGCACGTAGAGGTGGTCGAGCCAGTATTCGTCCCGCAGGGGGAGCACGAGGGGCTCGACGCGCCGGTGCATCGACTGGTAATGAAAGTTTTCGGTGACGCCGATCACGGTGAGGACGGGCCCGTCCGTTCGTTCCAGTCGATGACCGACCGGATCGTCCCAGCCGAGCGCCTCCGCGGCTGCGCGGTTGATGAGAACAGCACACGAATCGGCCGGGCGGGATGGATCGAAGGAGCGCCCGCGGACCACGTCAATCCCCATCGCGTCCACGAAGTCGGCCCCGACGCCGATCTGATTGAACACGCGCGACTCGTCGCTCGACCCGTCAGCGGGGGCGTAGGTCCACGTGGCGACGTCTGTGAAAAGTCCCTCAGCGGCCTCTGCGGTTATGACGCCCTCTGTGCGGCGCAGGCGGTCGACGAACGCTGCCTGCCGCGGGTATAGCTCGTCGGCGTTCTCGATCGTGACGACGCGTTCTTTCTGGAGCCCCAGGCGCTTCGACTGGATGTAGTCGAACTGTTCCTGCACCACGAGCGTCCCGGCGATCAGGGCCACCGAAATCGCAAACTGGACCACCACGAGGCCCTTCCGAAGATGCTGTTCCTGCCGACCGGTGGTGTGGCTCTCGCCGGCCTTCAGGGCGGGTGTTGGCGCAAAGCGAGAAAGTACGACGGCCGGGTAGGTGCCCGCGAGCAGGCCCACGACCGCCACGAGCCCGAGCAGGCCCATGAGCACGGTCGGCTGCAGAATAGTGCCCGGTTCAAAGCTCGTCCCCGCGACGTCGTTGAAGAGAGGCAGAGACAGGACGGCACCCCCGAGCGCCAGCCCCGTCGCGGCGGCGGTCGTCAGGAGCGTCTCGCCGAAGAACTGGCCCATCAGTTGGCCGCGACCGGCGCCGAGGGCCTTTCGCATGCCGACCTCGGTGGCACGCTCCCCGGCACGGGCGGTGATGAGATTCACGAAGTTGATGCACGCGATCAGCAGGATGAACAGCCCGATTGCCAAGAACGCGTACACGGTCGTGGCCGAGCCGTTGGCCTCCAACTCGGTTTCCATGTGCGAATGGAGATGAATGCTCGTGAGGGGCTGTGCGAAGTGACGATACCACATGCCCTCCACGTCCGCGGGACTCCTGTCCAGGCCGAGGGCCTTCTTTAGGCGAGGCACGACGTACTCCCCCACAATATCGTCGAGCGCCGCCTCAAATGCGGCC
>CAZMDV010000568.1:0-1815 GCA_964564875.1 uncultured Salinivenus sp. | reverse complement strand
GAGAGCAGATCACGCATCGGCTTCGGGGGCTGTCGTGGAATTCACGTCGACGTCTTCTGGAAGGCTTCCGTCGGGATTTAGGCCCCAGTAGCGGTTGGCCTCACGAATGAGCTCCCGGTAACGGGGGTCCTCTCGAAGCGGGGCCAGGTCAAGAAGAATCCCGTAGCGCAAGTGATGCGGAGCAGGAATGCGTCCCCATGCCTCCACATCCATCCTCTCCCAGGCCTCAAGGGCCCGATCCGTCTCCCCGACGGTGGCGTGGGCGAATCCGATCCAGAACAGCTCGGCCTCTTCGGACCGAAGCCAGTCGAGCTTCTCACGCGCTCCTGCCGTGTCGCCCTCCGCCGCCAGGACGGCCGCAAGATGCCCCCGCATCGCGACCGGCCAAAGCCCCTTGCGAGGCTTCGAGATCTGCGTGCCCAGCTTCGAGATCTGCTCCTGAGCCAAGCGTCGCGCCTCCTCGAGCCGGCCCAGGTGATAAAGCGCCCGGACCTCACCAGCGACGGCATTCACCGCCTCAAGCCCCAGGCGCTGCTGCCGACGCACTTCCCGCAGACTCTTCTCCGGCTGCCCGGCCGCCAGATAGGTGTCGTACAGCCAGTGGCGGGCAAGGGCGTGCTGCGGGTTCAGCTCCACGGCCAGGGTGAGGTGCTCGAGCGCCTGCTGTGCCCGGCCGATCTTCAGGTAGAGCTCGCCGAGCCAGTGGTGGGCCTCCCAGTAGCTGGGCTTCAGCTCAAGGGCACGCGTTAGTTCCCGTACCGCGGCCGGGGCATCCCGATTCAGAAGATGGACAAAGCCCATCGAGGCGTGGGCTTCGGCGAGGTCGGGACCGAGCTCCAGGGCCCGGCGGGCCGCGGCCTGCTGGCTGACCCTGGGACCCGCCGCCGAATCCGACACTTCGGCCCGATACCACGCCGCGGCGTCGGCCAGGCCCGCCCACGCCAGCGCGAAGCTGGAGTCCCGCCCGATTGCCCGGCGGAAATATCCGACGGCCCGTTGCAACGGTTCACCCGGAGCCACCTCGACAGTTTGTCCAGCGGACGACTGCGGGCTGTCTTGCTCCCCGAAAATCCTCCACCCCACTTGGAACCCGAAGGCCCGACCCGCGAGCTGTTGTCGGCCCTTGACGTAGAGGCGGTAAGCTTCTAAGTCCTCGGTCGGGGGCCCGACGAGCCGCTCTTGCTCCCCGGCGGTCAGCTTCGCCTGAAGCGCATCGGCAATCTCTCGGGTGATCTCGCCCTGAATGGCAAACAGGTTCTCCGCCGTTAGCTCTCGCTCGTAGCTATCGGCCCACCGGTGGACGTCCGATCGCGGGTCGATGAGTCGGGCATTGACCTGCACCCTGTCCCCCGACTCCAACACGCCCCCATCGACGACCCATCGCGCACCGAGGCTATCGGCGATGGCCGGGAGCGAGAGGTCCGTGTTGCGGTACTGCTGGACGGACGTCCGGGAGATGACCTTGAGGTCGGAAATGTTGGACAGCCGGGTCAGGAGGTCGTCGTGCACTCCACGGGCGAAGGTTTCCGACTCCTCCCCACTGCTGAGCGGCTCGAACGGGAGCACCGCAATGGTCCGCTGCTCGATTTCTGGCCTCCCACCACTGGACTCGGTCGAACCATTGTCCGCAGAGAGCCCGCCCCACATCCACCACGCTCCGACGAGCAGAAGCGCCAGGACCGACGCCCCAACCCACAAGGAAGGTGTCGGGGCTCCCTGAACCCGTGCTCCTTCCTCCGGGGCCTGCTCTGTCTCTTCGATCCGCACGCCCTCGGGGGTCACCTCCAGGGCCCAGGCCAGCACGAGCGCAATCGG
>CAZMDV010000567.1:0-1825 GCA_964564875.1 uncultured Salinivenus sp. | reverse complement strand
CCCCGATTGTGGACCCCCGCTGTTGGGAGTGCAGAGCGGTGTTCAACATCTTCACTGACACGGTGTGGTCAAAGACTCATTACGACTGCTGTGCGACCCTGATGCTTCTCCGCGGATTTGCGAAGGGAATGCCGACCAAATGGCTGACTGAGGAGATGAATCTGGCCTACCCGTCGGTGCTGAAGCGACGTCATCGCATACAAGAGGCAGTCCGGCAGGGAGAGCGGGTTGGACTTCCCGGCGAAGTTCCAGAAGATGGGCTACCAGATCCGAAGGTCGAAGCCGACGAGATGCACCAAAATGCGCGGGAAAAAGGCGATCCGCACCGAAATCCAGATGATCCTCCGCGCCAGGGAGCCAACAAGCAACGCGGACGAGGGACCTACGAGAACGACCGCCCCTATCGTGGGCATGGTCGGAAGACAAACCGGATGGGTCAGCTTTCGGGTCTGTCCGGATACGAAGACGGAGACCCTTCAGGCGGTGGTTGCCGAGAGCACGGCGGAAGAGGCGACCATTTTCACCGACGAGAATCGCTCCTATCTCTGGCTCGAAAGCGGGGAAGAATCCCGAACGAGAAAAGCCATTGACCATGACTCGACTTGAGCCGAAGACCGAGATGGAGACGGGAACCGAGAGGTTCACGCATGCGCGACCCGAGGGCATCTGGACGAGCCTGCGGAACCGACTGGGGCTTTTCCGAGGCGTGCACAAGGATTACCTATTCAGATACATAGCGATGTTTGAGCTTGCTTTCAACCACGACCAAGTCACGTCGGCCCTCCTGCAGTGCATGTGTGACGTGTAGCTCCACCGCAGACTTAATAAGAGCCTTCATAGAACGATAGAGCGCGCACGTGCGGGGCCGTCGACCGCTCCGACCGGCGCGATCAGGCCGTGAGAGTGCTGTGGATCGTTGCAGAGATTGACGGGCGGGGCGACAAGAGAAGGACCGGGCTGTATCAGATCGGCTTGCACGCCGTCTATTGCGCCGTCTCGACGCCTTCGAAGTGGATCTGTCCGACGTGGGTGGTGGTTCCCTACTCCGGAAGCGTCTCCATTCACGTCCGCATTCCCGATGGAGAGATGGGATGCCCGATCTACCGAAGCTCGCAGGCTGCACGGGAGGGCATCGGACAAGTCTCTGTACAGACATAGAGGAAAAGTACGCACAATCGTTTGATTGGCAAGGGCCAAACAGAATGAGGGCTGCCGGTTCTCCTGACTCCCGACCACCGGGCCGACGCCTCCGGCTTGCGGGCGGACCGACATCGATGGGCGAGCACGACAAGGATCGGGACGTTTGGCCCCAGCTACGGGACCATGGATGGAAGCAAACCACCCGGCTGACCGAGGGGAACACCCGCCACTGGATCTGCTCGACCTGCCACCAGCCGGGGAGCTACAAGGTCTACCGACACAAGGAAACCCGGCGCGAGGAGCTGGGCCCCGGCGACGTGCCGGGCCTCGGGTAGGGCCTCCTGGCTGAAGTCTTCCGGCTGGGAGCCTCAGAGAACAAGAGCAGAGAACAAGAGGCCCCAAAACAAAAAGCCTGCGTCGACAGCTGGGCGGGGGAGATCGCTGTCGAGCAGGCTTTAACCACGTCACGCCCGAGGCAAGTTGACTAGGCGACCCGAAGGTCGCCAGTCGCGTGGCCTCAGACGCAACGCACAAATCCAGTATACGGCATCCCGTGGCCCGGCGCAAGGGCCCACCGAGAAGATTCGGCGCGGGCCCCGAGAAGATTTGAAGGAGAAGAGCATTCCCCTCGCGGAAATGTCCCTCTACGAAATAAAAAAGCCCGCCCCGATCGGCAGCTGGGGGG
>CAZMDV010000566.1:0-1828 GCA_964564875.1 uncultured Salinivenus sp. | reverse complement strand
TCCGATCGCTTCATGAGGGGCAGGCGGTAGGCCATCTCCAGGGACGTGGAGGCGAAGAGACGGCGCTGGAGCATGTCCACCGTGTAGTACTTGAGAACGTCGAATCCGCCGTAGAGGAGGAGCCCCACAGTGACCGCGGCGCAAAGCACTACGATCTGGTTGGTGAACGTTCCCAGCGACACCGAGTCGATGATCCCTTGTGAGGCAAGAGGAACCGTGAGGGAGAAAATGGCCACCATGGCGGCGTAGACGGCCACCGTGATAAGATCCTCCCCTTCGTCGCTCAGCAGCCGCAGGAGGCTGGTGAACGTCTCCTCGATATTCTCGCGGTGGTCGTGTGGGTCGTGGATATACTCGGCGGAGCGTCCCCCTGGGCCAGGCGACGACTGGTGCTCGCTGTTGAGAAAGTGGGGCGTCTCCCCCTCGATGTGCAGAAGCGACACCGGCCCTTCCTGTTCAGCCAGGGCCTCCGCCCCCATACGCTGCTTCCCGTCGGGTCCGAAGCTGCGGACCGACACGACCCCGACGCCCGGGCGCGTCTCGTCCACCACACCGAGGTTTCCGCTTGGAAGCAGGATGAGATCGCCGGGGGCGCCCTCGTCCGGCAGACGGGTAGGCGGGAGGGTCCGTGCCTCCGTCACCAATCCTCGGGCCCGCCCGAAGTCCGCGAGCAGGCCGAGCACGGTGTCCGGAGTGACCGTCTTTGCCTGAAGGAACGCCCGGAGGCGTTCGGGGCCAACGTCCCGGTCGACGCGCCGCTGAACCGCCTCGAACGCTTTGGCGGATTGGTCTATCAGTGGGGAATTCGAGCTGGAGCGCTCACGCTGGCTCGCTTCTCTCGACCCGTCGCCGGGCACCCCGTTGCTGGATTCTAACATCGGCTGACAATGAAGCGCTGCGGAGGTTGATGAACTGGGCGCAGATCGCAGTGGCGGTTTGTTGCAGGACCTACTAGTACACGCGTTGAGAAGCTCTGATCGGTTCCTGCGGGACGTCTCGGTCGTTACAGCGTAACGTCGTTGTGATCACTGAACGCGAATCCGACTGACCCGGCTTGAGAGGGCTCGCGGTCCTTCCACGCCGGTTCATGCCTTTGTAGACAAATGTAGACAAACGGCCGTCAGTCCACGGGGGCTTTGCCAGCCCCGAATTGGACCAATTGGGCATCGTGCGGCCCGGGACTTGCACCATGCCGCTCCGGATCGGGCGGGGCCCCGCATCGCCACTGGGGGCCTGGCGACGCTCGCCGACAGGGCACAGGCGTACCTCCACGGACTGAAGGGCCGTCCAGCCCGCAACAACCACCTGGGGATTCCGATACGGACCCCCGTAGCCGCCCTAAAACAGCGGCCACGTCAGACCTCTTCCCCAACAAGGCCTACGCACACAAGATGGTTGTCGCAGTCATCGGCGCGAATGGGGGCATCGGACGCCGCCTTCTTCCTCTACTTGACGACGCTGGCCCCGCCCCCATCGGGGTCGTTCGCTCCGAGGACCAGTTCGAGGCGATCCGCGACCTCGGGGCCGAGCCGCGGCTTGGGGATCTGGAAGAGGAGTTCGCTCCTGCCCTCGACGGGGCCGACGCCGTCGTGTTCACGGCGGGCTCCGGTGGAGGCACAGGCTGGAACAAGACGATCCTGGTCGACCTCTGGGGCGCCGAGCGGGCAGTCCGTGTCTGCGAAGAGAAGGGCATCGACCGGTTCGTCATGATTAGCTCCCGCGGCGCCGGCGACCCGGAGTCCCGCCAGGGCCCGATCAAGCCCTACATCGTGGCGAAGCACGTCGCCGACCGCACGCTCCAGCAATCGTTGCTCGACGAGACGATCCT
>CAZMDV010000565.1:0-1844 GCA_964564875.1 uncultured Salinivenus sp. | reverse complement strand
AAGCGGGACATGGACTTCTTCTTCGGCACCTACGACGCCGGGACGTTCTGGGACGAGGGCGACTACCACACGGAGGTGGACATCAACAAAGACTTTTGCGCGGAGGTCGTCGACCGCTACGGCGCCCGGGACGCCTTTGCCGGGTGGTACATCAGCCACGAGATCAACGCCTACGACGAGGACCAGATGGTCGTCTACGAAGAGCTGGCCGACCATCTGCGCGCCCTCAAAGACGTCCCCATTTTGATGTCGCCCCACATCAAGGGCCCGAAACAGTTTGGCGAGAAAGCACTCTCGCTCAACGAGCACGTCGACACGTGGGAAGAGGTGTTCTCGCGGATTGAGGGCCACGTCGACATTGTGGCGTTCCAGGACGGCAACGTCGACCTGGATGCGCTCCCCCGCTACCTGACGGCCAACCGCGAGTTGGCCGACCGGCACAACCTCACGAGCTGGAGCAACGTCGAGACCTTCGACCGCGACGTGCACATCCAGTTTCCGCCCATCGATCACCGCAAGCTCCGCTACAAGATGGAGCAGGCCGCCGACGCGGGAGTCGACAAGCTCATCACGTTCGAGTTTTCGCACTTTCTGAGTCCAAACGCCGACCATCCGGCAGCCCGACGTCTGCATCGGCGGTATCGGGAATGGATCGAGGAATGAAGCCACGCCCTATACCGTTCGTACTGCGTATTTCATATTGCGTAATATTGCTTGGAGTCGCGGACGCGAAATACGCAATACGCAACACGCAATACGAAATCACAGCAACTCCGCGGATCCATGCTTCCCACGTTTGAGGTCGTCACCCCCTCCCCGGACCGCCAAACCACCCTCGCCCGCTACCGACGGCGGT
Organism: uncultured Salinivenus sp.; assembly: GCA_964564875.1. Classification (GTDB taxonomy): domain Bacteria; phylum Bacteroidota; class Rhodothermia; order Rhodothermales; family Salinibacteraceae; genus Salinibacter. Next base: position 988 of record CAZMDV010000565.1, on the reverse strand, counting down.
ACGAGACGGAGCTGTTCGAGCATGTGATTCCGTTCTGGGAGACGCATTCCCCGGACCCGGAGCACGAGGGCTACTTCGACTGTCTCGACCGCGACGGCACGATCTACGACACCACGAAGCACAGCTGGCTGCAGGGGCGACAGGCCTGGATCTTCAGCGTGCTGTACCGCCACGTGGAGCAGCGCGATGCATGGCTCGACCTCGCAGAGAGCGGCGTCGCGTTTCTACGCGACCACGCCCTTCGGCCCAACGGCCAGGTCTTCTTCTCGCTGACCCGCGACGGACAGCCCATCTACCAGCAGCGCAAGATTTTCTCCGAGTGCTTTTATGTGATGGGCCTGGCCGGCTATGCTCGGGCGGCGGGCCGGACGGGTCTGCTGAACGATGCAAAAAACGAGCTCGAACAAATCTGGGCGTGGGCCTACGACTGGTCGGAGGTAGGGCGGCCCGTCCACGAAGGACAGCCGGAGGCGCAGCAGCTGGCCGTGCCCATGATTCTGCTCAACCTCTTCGAGGTCGTGGCGGGCGAGGATACGGAGGCGTACTCCGTGGAAATCGACGATTGTATCGAACGCATCCGGCGCCACGTCGACCCCGACGCGCAGCTCGTGCGGGAGAACGTGCGGCCGGACGGCACGCCGCTGGAGGGCAGTCAGGGACGCCTCCTCAACCCGGGCCACGCCATCGAAGCCGGGTGGTTTCTGCAGCACTGGGCCCAGCGCCTGAATCGGCCGGAGCTGCAGGATCTTGCCGCAGATGTGGTGCGGTGGTCGTTCGAGACGGGATGGGACGACGACCACGGGGGCCTCTTCTACTTCCTGGATGCGGAGGGCTATCCGCCCACGAAGCTCGAATGGTTCATGAAGCTGTGGTGGCCTCACACCGAGGCCCTCTACGCGCACCTCCTCAACTACGCGCTCACAGGCCGGGAGGAGGACTGGATCGCCTTCGAGCAGGTGCACCACTACGCGTTCGACCACTTTCCCGA
>CAZMDV010000564.1:0-1845 GCA_964564875.1 uncultured Salinivenus sp. | reverse complement strand
CTTGACCATGTCGGATCGCTGGGACCGCATAGTGGCGCTGTTCGAGGCGGCCCTGGAGCAGCCCGCCGAGGCGCGGGAAGAATGGCTCGACGAGGCCTGTGGCGACGACCCCGCCCTGCGTCGCGAAGTGGAGCAGATGCTGGCGGCAGACGAGCAAACAGATGGAATCCTGGACCGGCCGATCCACGGTGCGTTCGCGGACGCAGCGGACGACGGAGGTGAAGAGCCAGCGGTAGAAGAACGACAGTTTGGCCCCTACCGACTCGTCGAAGAGCTCGGGCGGGGCGGAATGGGGGTGGTGTACAAGGCGCGTGACCCTCGGCTCGATCGGTTTGTTGCGCTAAAGTTTCTCTCCTCTATCCTCCGGTCCAGCGAGGAGGCGTCCACTCGATTTGAAACAGAGGCGCGTGCGGCCGCCGCCCTCGATCATCCGAACATCTGTACGATCCACGATGTCGGCACCGTCGGCGAACCGGAGGAGGAATCCTCTATAGCAGGCGCCGCCGGCCAACTCTTTGTTGCCATGGCGTATTACGAGGGGCCGACGCTCGAACAGAAAATCGAGGAGGGCCCGTTGTCGGTTGAGCAGGGCCTGGATCTCGCGATCCAGGTGGCGGACGGGCTCGCGTGTGCCCACGACGCAGGAATCATTCATCGCGACGTCAAGCCGTCCAATCTCATCCTGACCGATCGCGGGACGGTCAAGATTCTCGACTTTGGCATTGCCAAGCTGGAACGGGCAGCAGACCATACGGAGCCGGGCGATCGGCTCGGGACCGTCGCCTACATGGCCCCGGAGCAGGTGCGGGGCGAGGCGGTGGATCCGCGGACCGACCTCTGGTCGCTCGGGGTGGTCCTCTACGAACTGCTCACCGCTCAGCATCCGTTCGGGGACGGGCTGGAAGCGGCACTCCTCCACGCCCTTCTTCACGACGACCCCCCATCACTACAAACCGTCCGGCCGGAGTGTCCGGACGCGCTGGACGACGTGCTGCACACAGCACTCGCCAAGGACCCGGCCCAGCGGCACGCGTCTGCCTCCGACCTGATCGACGACCTGAAGGCCGTTCAGGGGGCCGATTCGGCGTCCGCCATTCCTCCCCCGGAGGCCGCGCCCTCCTCACAGGGTCCCCTCCCCGCCCCGCTGACGAGCTTCGTGGGGCGCGAGCGCGAGGTCGAGGCCGTCACAGAGCAGGTCTCCGCCGCCCGGCTGGTCACGCTCACCGGCCCGGCGGGGACCGGAAAGACGCGGCTGGCGGTGCAGGTGGCCAGCGCGATGACGGCGGAGATGAACGACGGCGTCTTCTTCGTGCCCCTCGCGCCCGTCACCGATCCCGATCTGGTCGCGTCGGCCATCGCCCGGGTGCTCGACGTCGACGAAAAGCCGACGCAGCCGATCGCCGAGAGCCTGAAGGAGACCCTGCAGAACCAGCACGCGCTCCTCGTCCTCGACAATTTCGAGCAGGTGATCTCCGCGGCCCCCGTCGTTGCGGAGCTTTTGGCCGCGTGTCCGGCACTCCACGTGCTCGTGACCAGTCGGGAGGCGCTTCGCCTGAGCGGAGAGCAGGAGGTTCCCGTGCCGCCCCTCGAGGTGCCGCCATCCGACGCGGCCCTCGATCCCGAGGCGCTCCCGCAATATTCGGCGGTGGCTTTGTTCGTGGAGCGCGCCCAGGCCATTCGCCCCCATTTCGCCCTCTCCGAAGAGAACGCGCGCCCCGTCGCCGAACTGTGCCGGCGCCTTGAGGGACTTCCCCTGGCGATCGAACTGGCGGCCGCGCGCATCAAGCTCTTTTCCCCCGGGGAGATGCTGGAGCGTCTGAGTCACCGACTCGATCTGCTGAAAGG
>CAZMDV010000563.1:0-1847 GCA_964564875.1 uncultured Salinivenus sp. | reverse complement strand
CGCCCAGCTCGACGGCACACATCCGGTAGATCTCCGGGTGCGGCTTGGTGTGCTCCACGTCGTCGGCCGTAGCCACCACGTCGAACGTGTCGTCGTGACCGAGGACGTTGAGCACGTGGCAGGCCTGCTCGCGGCGCGAGGTGGTGGCCAGGGCCACGGCGCAGTGGTTCTCACGGGCCCGCTCCAGGAGCGAGAGCGTGTGGGGCCACCGGTTCTCGCGGAGCACGTCGGGGTCCTGCACGAGGTCCTCGTAGTAGTTGAGCCGCACCTGCACGAAGGCCTGCCAGGGCGCGTCCACGTCCACCTCCGCCGTGCGCTCAGCGGAGACGGCTTCCAGGTCGAAGCGCTCCATGAGCGTGGTCGCCACGGTCTGGCGCGACTCGCCGACCACGTCTTTGTAGGCCTCGATGACGTCGTTCTCCGTTACGTCCTCCGGACAGAGCTCCACGGCGGCCTTCGCGTACGAGCGGGCCTTGAGCCGTTCGGTCTGTACGAGCGTGCCGTCAAGGTCGAAGACGAAGGCGTTAATTTGGGGCATTGTGGGTGGCAACTGCGTCGATCGTGGAGGTCAACATCGAGCACACCTGCTTCGAGAAGCCGGGCGCATTGCGTAGTGCGTAGTGCGTAACGGGGCATTCTGGCAGCCTACGCCACGAAATACGCAGTACGAAATACGCAATACTTCATCACAGACGCCTAGGTTGCCCGAACTGCCTCAGAGAGCTCGACGAGAGAATCGTCATCCACCCGCACCCGCAGCACCGTCCGGTCCGCCTCCTGGAGGGCCTGGTAGTCGCCGGTGGCCTGGGCGGTGATGAGCTCTTTGAAGGTGTAGTCGGTCTCCGGGACGGACACCTCGTCGCTCGGTGTGTCCACGAGTTGCAGGAAGAGGCCGTTGGGCGGGCCGCCTTTGTGCAGCTGACCGGTGGAATGGAGGAAGCGCGGGCCGTAGCCGAGCGTGGTGGCGAGGCCGGTACGGGCGCGCAGGGCCGACACGAGCTCGTTCAGCGCGTCCGTCGTCTCCTCGGTGGGGGACAAGTAGGCCTGCACACCGAGGTAGCTCGTGGCGTCGGCCGCATCGAGCCAGTCACCGAGGGCCTGCTCCAGGGCGCCGGTGTCGTCGGCCACGATGGTGCGGGTGTCGCCCGAGGCCCCGTCGTCGGACTGCATCGCCTCCCGGGCGAGGCGCTTGGCGGCCTCCACGTTCGGCTGGTTGAAGGGATGGATGCCCAGCACCGCCCCGGCCGACGCGACGCCCATCTCCCAGCGATACATCTCGCGGGCGAGGTCGTAGCGGTCGTCGAGGCGGATGCGGATGACGGGGTGCCCGGCTTCGTCGAGGGCATCGAGTTTCCCAGTCGTGGCCCGGTCTTGCTCCCCGTCGATGTAGAAGTGGACGAAGACGCGGTCGTCGCCGTAGGCCTCGGGGCCGGTCAGGGGCTCGTCGGCCACGGGCACAATGCCGGTGTCGTCCTTGCCGGTGCTCTCGGCGATGAGTTGCTCCTGCCAGGCGGGAAAGGCGTCCAGCGTCGGCGAGGTGACGAAGGTGACCTTGTCGCGCCCGGCCTCGGCCATCTCGCCCAGGGCGGCGCCGAGCTCCAGCCCGGCATTGTTGGGGGCCTCTACGCAGAAGGCGGAGGCCTCCTCGGCCGACCACGCCCGGTCGAGCAGCCGCTGCAGGTCGATGCCCATCAGGGCCGCCGGCACAAGGCCGAAGGGCGTGAGGGCCGAATAGCGTCCGCCCACGTCGCTGGGGGCGAGGAAGACGGCGCGGAAGTTGCGCGTCCGCCCTAGCTCCTCCAGGTTCGAGCCCGGGTCGGTGTTCGCCACGAAGTGGTCGCCGGGCG
>CAZMDV010000562.1:0-1860 GCA_964564875.1 uncultured Salinivenus sp. | reverse complement strand
CTGTCGCGCTCGAAGGCTGGCCCCGGTCTCTGCCGACCCTGCTGGACGAGATGGGGCAAAAGGCACCCTATCTGCTCCCCCGCATCGACTCGCTGGCCCTCGACTACCGCTACGCCGTCACCGACACCACGTCGCGGTGGTCGTTCGTGCTTAGCTGGCGCCCCGCCGAGCGAGTGCTGTATCAGGGTGAGATCCTGCCCCGACAAGAGGCACCCCAGGGCACCCGCATGGCGAACGCCGAGTTCCGGGCCGACGTGCGGGTCGACGGGGAAAAGCGGGCCGAGATGATCGTCGGGATCGACAGCATGGCACTCCGCCCCGTGCCCAACCGCTTCGCCTTCAATGTAACCGTCCCCCACGAGCGCGTCTTCCTCGACACGCCGCCCGACGAAGCCCGCCGGATCCTATCGAAAGGGGCGACGCTCGATCGACTGGTCGTCGAGCGCATGGGCTTTTCGTCGGCGGAGACGCAGCGGGAGGGCCAGTCCAACCGCGAGCCGGATGCGCGTCAGCGCCGAGATAAGCCGCCTCGTGGCCCAAGCATCTACCGTCCCCGGACACGGATTCTGGTTGGATGGCGGGTGGCCCCTCGGCCGTACTACGTCGACGACGAGGATAAGGACGGCGACCGCGAGACCCGGCGTCCGCGCGGCGATGCGATTGGGCGAACTCCTGTCGCCGACGACGGGGATCGCTCCCGCGGTGCCGGCCGGGCCGGCGAGGGGGAGAGGCGGAGGGACGGCAGGAACGGAGAGGGCACCGAAAAAACGGACGAGAACGACGCCGACCGCTCTCGCGACGGGGACGACGACGAGGACGAAGACGACACGGACCTTGGCGCGCCCGCCCTGGCCGCCGCGGCGGCCGTCGGCATCGTCGCGTTTGCGGGGGGCACCGTTGGGCTTTACGGACAGGGCGATACGCCGATCGGTCTCACCTCGGGCTACACGCATCCGGACGGGGGCGTGCAACTGCAGGCTGCCGTCAACAGGGAGGTCGTCGAAGACGAGACCGACCAGCAGCTCAGTGTCAAGGCCCTCGGCTTCTACAATGTCTTCGAGTCGCGCGTCCAGCCAGCCGTGGGACTCGGGGTGCGAATTGACCCGGGCAGTGGCCGCAATTGGGAGCCGGCCGTCTCGGCCGGCCTCGTGGGCAACCTCGGCCGGTTTGTGCTCTACGGTGGCGTCGATGTAGTACAGGCGACGCCCGAGATCGGCGTCGCGTACAACTTCCGGTACGGCGGAAACGAGAAGGACTGAGTACGGACAGATTCGAGCGTCTACGGAGCACCCGTCCCCATCCGGCGAACAACGCGCCCAGTCCAAATGAGCAAAGGCGTCCCCGCCGTCTTTGTACTTCGGGGCCATAGCGGATTCCTGAGACTTTTCCAATAACAGCAATCTCCCATCGTCGCTCAATACTTTGGCGTCGGAGACCTGCCGTACAACTGGCATCTACACCAAAGAAAGAGCCCTGGTCCTCCGCGAAGGACCAGGGCTCAGAGGTGGCCCCTGCGACAAGCGCTACTTCAGAACACCCGATCTGAAGGTGAACGTCAAGACCCGTCCGATCTGGGCGGTCGGGGCGATGATTGGTGCCTTCGCCGTGCTTGCGCTGGTGATCGTGGTCGGGACTCGACGTGTTTTATACTTACGAAGAAACCAAATCCCCCGCCGGAAATGGCTGGGGATTTTTTCTCGTGTGGCACAGCCACGCCAGATCTTACGCCAATGAGCAAAGGGGATGGAGAAGCTGAGGAATTCACAAAGCGGTATTCCCCCCACATCTCCGCGCATCGGCGCTGTGCCGAGGTCTCAGCGCTAACCCAATAACAGCAACTTTCCGGAGTCGCTTGATACT
>CAZMDV010000561.1:0-1867 GCA_964564875.1 uncultured Salinivenus sp. | reverse complement strand
AAGGCGACATGGACGGCAATCTTTTGGGCCCAGGTCGTGAACCGGCTCTCGTAGACGGCCTTTTCGGGACCTTTTTCCGCCCCGTCCTCCCCTCTCCGGCCGCGTTCGCCCCCTGCCGGTGCCGTTCTGTTTCGGAAGGCCTCCAGGTCGGCGAGAATCGTACTGATGGCTTCACGGGCGGACTTTTTGGCGAGGGCCTCCGTCCGTCGGGGCACGCGCCGTCGAAAGGACGCGCGCCGCAGGGCGACCAAGAGGCCTCGGGTGAGCCGGTTCCGGAGCGCCCAAATCGCCTCGGGGTCGCAGTCCCGAAGCGCCGCGAGCCACTCCCGATTGCTCGGCTCCTCGCGCTCGGGGCTCTCCTCCCGGTTGATCGCGTGTTTCTCCCCGGACGCGCCGTTCCCGGCGAATATCTCGTCCAGGTTGCAGGGCGCGTTCCCTGTAGAACGCTCCGTGTGGGCCCCGTTCGAGCGAAATGGGTTGAGGCGTGTGAGCCACGTCGAAAGGGGCATGGCAGTATCGCTCAGTCGTTCGCGGCGGTCATCGATGGGGCTCCGGTCGGATGGAGGTCCTACTGGATACATGGGTGACAGCCCGCCGGGAAGGGTTACGATTCGGTGTCGAGGGACCCCGATGCCGATTCAGACGACGCTCAGCCCCAGCGAGTCGGCAAGCGCCTTGGCCTTCTGTTTCGGACGGAAGTCCGGATCGGCCGGTGCCCAGCCCTCCAGGGCCCGTCGGAGATGCATCCGGGCGGCCTCACGCCGGCCCTGGTCCACGAGGAACTGGGCGTAGTGGTAGTTGAGCCGGGGATAGGCCGGGCGCAGTGCCAACACCTCCTGGTAGGTCTCTCTCGCGTCACTCGGCCGCCCTGCTTTCTGGTAGGAGAGGGCTAAGCGAAGGCGCGGAAGCCGCAGCGTCCGGATGAACGAGCGGCGTGGAGAGCCGTCTTCGAGGTACCGCTCGTAGTGAGCGGCGGCGTTCCGGTATCGCCCCTGCGCCTCTCGGAGGCGCCCCCAGAGGTAGTCGAGATCAAGTGTCAGCCGGTAGAATGCGGGCGTCCCTGGACGCTCGACGATCGCTGTCGCCCGCTCCAAGTGTTGTCGGGCGTCTGTTAACTGCCCGGCAGCAATCTTGCACCGGGCCAGCGCGGCTTTGGCCCCTGCTCTGTACCCAGGAGTGCTCGGGGAGGCCTCCTGCTGGAGACCCTCAAGACGAGTGAGAATTCCGTCGATCAATTCCTCCCTTCCAAGCGGCCCGTAGTAATCACAGGCGCGCAGGGCAAGGTTATAGCGGCGAAGTCCCCCGGGCCTTTTAGGTTCAGCAGCCCACAGGGAGTCGAGAACACGGGTGCTTCGTTCGACTCGTCCTCGAAGCCAGTGGTGGTGCAAAGGCCGGACCCCAGACTGGGGGCGGTCTGGCTCATTGGAGGCCTCCTGAATTTTAGAAAAGGCCGCCTCGAACTGCCCTCGCGCCTGGTTGAGCGCCGATAGGTATCTCCACGCATTTAGATTATCCATTCGTTCCGCACGCCGGAATGCGTCCTCCGTGCGCGCTAGGTGCCCCAACCTCCAGTGGATCATACCGATCAGTAGAGGAGCCTCTTTGTCTTTCGGATACGTTTCCGTAAACGACTCCGCCTCACGGAGCGCCTCTTCGAAGCGGCCCGTCCGCATCAGGGCCGCTACGACGCTCTTCTTCGCGCGTTTGGAGTTGGGGGCCAGCTTCAGGAGGCGCCGGTAGCTTTTGAGGGCCTCTTCATTCCGCAGTAGTCCTCCCTGAATGGCGGCCTTCAATCTCCAAGCTCCCAGGTCATAAGGGCGGAGCGAGGTCCATCGCTGGCAAACCTGTAGCGCCGCTTCCGGCTGGC
>CAZMDV010000560.1:0-1869 GCA_964564875.1 uncultured Salinivenus sp. | reverse complement strand
ACAGGAAGCGCGACATCGAACGGAGCGGTTTTTGGAAAGCTGGGGAGCCTTCTTACGGTAACCATGCGTGCCATCAATCTCCATTCGTCGGTTCATTGTTGCCTCGTCCTCCACTTTTCGGCCTATGCGCCGCCCAGCCCGACGTAGAAATACGCGTAGGAAAGCGCGAGGGCCACCGACGGGCCCACGATCCACATCGACACGTACCGCGCCAGGGCCTGCCGGTCGAACAGGTCGCCGGCCTCCTCTACGACTTTCACCGGCTCTCCCTCTCCGATCTCTGCAACGGGGGCATCCTGGTCAACGGTGAGCGCGTCCAGGACAATCTCCTTCCCGATGTCACCCCGGACAGAACCGCGGACCGCATCTTCCAGCGTGATGGGACGGGTAGCCCGCCCCCAGCCCAGCCCCGCGATGGTCATGACCGTCGCCATGACGAGGCTAATCGGCACCCCGAGGTACGAGAGCCCCGCCGTGATGGAGGCCGCGGTGAGCATGACGATCAGGGCGGCAAAGAGCGAGATATCGGTCAGTTCCGTCCCCACCGATTCCATGGTGCGCCGGGCAATGGTAAACGACCCGACGGCGATGGCCCCCGTTGCGAGGACGATGGCCGTGTCGACCCCGAGCGCCCCACTGCTCACCAAGGGCGCCACCGCGTTCGGGATGTTGCTGGCCCCGGCGCTGAAGGCCATGTAGCAACTGACGACCAGGACGAGGACGGTCCCAATGACCTCTCCCACGGTGGTATTGGGACCGAGCGCGAGGGTGGGCACAGTGCCGCTGCGATCGATCGTGAACAGTGGACCCTCCGACGAGGCGATCCGGAAGCGCCGGTTGAGCGCCGGGTAAAAATGACGCCCCACGATGAGCCCTACAAAAAACCCCAGGAAGGGCGCGACGACCCACCAGGTGGCAATCCATCCGATGGTTTCGAAGTTGAGCTTTTTCGTAGCAAGCCCCAGTCCTGCAATCGCGCCTACGGTCGTCATGGACGTGGGCACCGGCACGCTGAGGAGGTTCGAAAGAAGAATGCCCAACCCGATGAAGAACAGGAGCGCCACGCCCTCCTCCAGCGAAATGGGAATCGCAATAATGTCCTCGGCCAGGGTATCGATCACGTTGCGACCGACGGTCCACCCGCCCAGAAAGGCGAACCCCGTCATCAACGCGGCGGCCGACGTTTTTGTGATCAGTCCAGCGCCCACAGACGGCCCCCATGCCACGCCCGCGGAGGATCCACCGATGTTGAACCCGACGAAAATTGAGCCGACAATTCCGGCAAGGAGGAGAAATGAAATCATGTTCCGTGCTGATGGCACTCGCGGTCACCGAGCATTACACATTGGTCCAGACTTAGAACGGTGACCCCGTAGTCCCTCACCGCCGTAACAAATCCAGTCACTGCTGACCGCTCGGCGCCCCGTCTCCTCGCTTCGACGGAGGCTCGGTGCCACCCTGATCATCGTCTTGCGGCCGCGTACGGGTGGTGCGCTTTTTCTTCACCTGCTCGGGAACGTGTTTGGCGACCGCTTCGAGACGGTTCCTCAGTTCCTTTCTGACTCGCTCTTTGATCTCGTCGGTCATCTCCTCGGCCACCTGTTTTTCGACCTCTGCGGCCACCTCTTCGGGGATGGTCGTTTCCGCCTCGGCGGCGAGGGTCCCTTCAACCTCCGCCGCAATGGCTTCTTCGACTTCCGACGCAACAGCCTCTTCGGCCTCCTCGGCAACCGCTTCTTCGACCTCCGACGTGACGACCTCTTCAACTTCTTCGGGCACCTCGTCTTCGAACTCTTCCGCCACTGCTTCTTCCACCTCGTCCGGCATCGTATCTTCGATCTCGTGAGCAACGGCCTCTTCGGCCTCCGC
>CAZMDV010000559.1:0-1873 GCA_964564875.1 uncultured Salinivenus sp. | reverse complement strand
GGGCGAGACGACGGTGGAGGCGACCATGGTCGGAGACAGCTGCCGTCGAGATCACTCAGAGTCCGTGGGATGGCCGTTCTGAATTGAAGGCGTGGCGCGGCCGAGCTGATCGTGCGCACTGGCCAGGTGGTGAGAGCTAAGGGCGCCCATCAGGGAAAGCTCGCCCGCCAGGACCGTGGCCCCAAGGATTTCGGCGAGACGCATCACGGCGGCGCCCGGCTGGTCGGAGTCGGGCGACACGTCCATCATCGATAGAGCGTCGTTCTGGGCCTTTAGCTCCGTGCCGCCCCCCACGGCCGCGAGGGGCACGTCGGGCATGAAGACGGACACGTACACCCGGTCCTCGCCGCGCGGCTCGATAAAGGTGTTGCCCAGGGCCCCCTCGACGACCTGCGCAATGTCCTGACCCGTGGCGACGAAGAAGGCCGCCACCATGTTGGCGTGGTGGGCGTTCATGCCCATCGATCCGGCCGCCGCCGACCCGAGCAGGTTTTTGCGGTACTGCACCTCGGTCAGGTCGGCCGCAGTCGTTTTGAGAACGTCGTGCAGGACGGATACGTTAAGAACCGTCTCGGCAAAGATGCGCTTTCCCCGCCCCTCCTGAGCATTGATGGCGGCCGGCTTCTTGTCGACGCAGTAGTTGCCGGAGAGAGACACGAAGTCGACGTCCGTCTCGGGCACGATCAGGTCCTGAATCACCTGGTCACAGGCGAGGGTGGCCATGTTCATCCCCATCGCGTCCCCCGTCGAAAAGCGGAACCGCAGGAAGACCGTCGTTCCCATCTTGAAGGGGCGAAGATCCTTCAGGGACAGATACTCGCTCGTGGCCTCGACGTGGTCGCGAATGTCCGTCTCGTGCTCCTCAACCCACTCAATGAACGACTGGGACTCCCGGATGCCCGAGGTCCGGAACACCGGGGCGCGGGTCATGCCCACGTCCTCCACGTGGACCGTGGCCCCGTCAGCGGCGCGGAGGGCCGCACAGCCCCGGTTCACGCTCGCAACGAGGGCGCCCTCGGTGGTGGCTAGGGGGACGTGCACATCATCGTTGACGTACTCTCCGCGTACGGGGACCGGTCCTGCGGCCCCGATGGGCACCTGCGCGGATCCGATCAGGTTTTCGCAGTTGTTGCTTGATACGGTTTCGGCGTCGAAGGCGTATTTGTCAAGGCTATCGAGATTTGTCTCCGTAGAGCGCTCCAGCGACGACCGACGAATGGCAGCGGCCTCGTCGGCCGAGAGGTCGCCGGGAAGTTTGTGCAGGGGCAAGTCTCCGTCGGCGACCGCCTGCGCGAGGCGCTCGTGCCGCTCCTGAGACGTTTCGTCGGCCGAGGGCGTCTCGGGGGACGTGTTCGAGGGCTGGCCGTTCGAAGACCTGGGACTTGCATTGCTCTGTGTGCTCATGGAAGGGGGGATGGTGGCGGGAAGAGGCCGTTGTGACACATTCATGAAAAAGACCGTAGTCATCCCCTTTACGGATTCGTCAAGTCGGTGTTGGGGAGGGCCGGTCTGACTGCGGGCAGTATGGTTTGACAATCCTGGAAGATTGCGCCTCCCGGACCCACTCTCTCGCGCCTCGACGGGCGGAAGCCTGAGGACCAGAACCAGCGTCCACGACGACGAAAGGGGGGGTAATTCCGGCCAAGGGATTCTGAATGTACGCTGATTGGCTTCAGGCCTTAATACCGATTGCCAAGGATAACTGTGCACTTCCAATGAGGGATCTTCGGGAAGAATCGTCGCGAGGCGCGCCTCGCGACAGACTTTCCTTTCCGCAGGATGCCAAAAGATGCACAACGATCTTCGGTATATGGTATAAGAAGCTGTTTGGCGGATTGTCTGAGGCCACCCCGGCGAGTACTCGTGCTGCAAG
>CAZMDV010000558.1:0-1876 GCA_964564875.1 uncultured Salinivenus sp. | reverse complement strand
GGTCTCGAAGCTGTACGGGGTGAGGCCGTGGTACGTCGCGTTCATGTACTCGTAGTCGACGTTCCCCTTCAGGTACAGGGACCGGTCGTCGTCGAAGTCGTACTGCAGCTTGGCGGTGCCGTTGAGCTGGACGAAGTCGTTGTTGTCGCGAAAGCCGTCGCCGCGCTTCACGAGGAGCTGGACCTGCGGCCGCAGGTCGTCGGTGCCGAAGCCGCCGACTTCCGCAAAGGCGCTCGCATACCGGTGCGAGCCGCCCGTGATCTTGAGTTCTCCACCGGGCGAGCGTCGTTGCGGGCGTCCGGTCACGAAGTTGATGACGCCCGCCATCGTCTGCGGGCCGTGGCGGATGGAGGAGCTGCCCTTGATGATCTCCGTCTTCTCGATGCGCTCGACGGGGGGGTTGTAGTAAAGCGGCGAGAAGATGTAGGGAGCGGGCTGGATGGGGACGCCGTCCTCCATCACCAGCACGCGCTGGGTACGGCGCGACTGCAGGCCCCGAATGCTGATCGACATCCGCGTCTGTCCCATGCCGTCGTCGGCCCGGCCGAACACGCCGGGCACGGAGAGGAGCGTCTCCTGCAGGCCGATGGGGTTGGTTTCCTGCAACTCCGCCGTCGCAATCGTAGAGGTCGCGCCGGGGAAGGCCGCCTGTGCCGCCTCGCTGCGACCGGTGATTTCGAGGCCGGACAGCTCGACCACATCGCGCTCAAGCTCAACGGTCACGCGGGTGGTCTCTCCACTCCGCACCCGGACCGTCCGAAGGGTCGGCACATGCCCGACGTGGCGAATCTCAAGCTTGGTCGAGCCCGGCGAAAGGTCGTCGAGCACAAAGCGCCCATCGGCATTGGTTGTCGTGCCTCTAGGGCGCTCGCTCCCGACAACCCCAACGGTTGCGTCCGCCACGGGGGCCTCAGTGCCCGCACTGATCACACGCCCCTCAACACGTCCCGTGTTTTTGTTTTGTGCGTCTACGTTGCCGCAATTTAGACCAATTATAAGGGTGATGGAAAAGAGCAGGCGAACGGAGAAGTGCATGTGTTGCAACGGGGAGTCAACAGAGATCCTTCGCGCTCGGGGGCGAGGGGGGAGCTAGAAGCGCTCCGGATTGACGTCAGTAAGATCGGGCGTTGACGCCGTGATCGAGGCGGTCGAATCGGCGGTTGGAGAGGGAGGCGACAGGCGCTGAATGCTACTGTAGCTTCCCCCGTCGTCGGAGTCCTCCCCTTCGTTTGGTCCCAGGATGGGATCCTCCGAGCAGGCCGGGAGGAAGACGATCAACAGGAGTAACATTCCTAGGAGGCCCGCAAGGGAGTAGCGGGAGGGACGAAAATCCATACCTTCGGTCGATTGTCTCTTATTTAGATCACTTATAAATAAATGTATCAGACGGTCTCGTCAACGGCTGAGCGGTCAGTGGGTGTAAAATCACGGAGAATCCGGCGGGCTCGGCCCGCCATCCGGGGACTTCGTGCCGGGCGACTCGCGCCTCCCATGGCCGAGGTCGCTCAGAACAGTTCGTGCTACAGTGCACGATCTGTGCAACGCACTGGAAGGGGCCTCATCCTCTGACAAGAGCACTGTCGTCGCACCGACCCCTGTCGAGTGCCGATCCGACGATAGCGGAGGCCTCTTCGTGCGGCTGGATGGGCGCCACCAGATCAAAGCCTGCCCACCAACGGCAGTCGAGTGCACAATATTCCCATCGGTGCTCGACTCCTATCGGGGTCCGGAACGACGGCGAACGTCTATTTCGGTGTCTATCCCATCTGCGCCGAATCGTTGTACAGATTCTGAGCAATTGGCGGGGTCAGAAGAGGAGAGCTGAACGGTTGATCCTACCTCCATCTCGATGCAGGGACGACCAGCGGGTCGTCCC
>CAZMDV010000557.1:0-1878 GCA_964564875.1 uncultured Salinivenus sp. | reverse complement strand
GTGAATCTGATCGACGGGCTCGACGGGCTGGCGACCGGCGTGACCGGGATCGCCTTTCTCGCCTGTGCGGCCCTCTTTGGGGTGAAGGGGGAACTGGGACTGATGGTGGTCGGCCTCGTGATGACCGGTGCCATCATTGGTTTCCTGCCGTATAACTTCAAGCCGGCCTCCATTTTTATGGGGGATTCCGGAAGTCTCTTCCTGGGGTACCTCCTGGCCGCCTACACGCTCCAGGGAAGCCTGCATCCGGAGCCGTTCCTGGCCCTCCTTATCCTGCCGGTCCTTCTGGGCGTTCCGGTCCTGGACACAGGGGCCGCAATCGTGCGGCGGCTGGCTTCCGATCGGACCGTCTTCGCTCCGGACCGTAGTCACATTCACCACCGGCTCGTCGAGAACGGCTCCGAACGAGGGGCCGTGCTGACCCTCTACTCCGTCGCGGCCTGGTTCGGAAGCGCCGCGTTTCTGATGGGGATTCTGCCTGCCGTGTGGGGGTATGCCCTCGCTGGCGGAACGGGGGCCATTGCTCTCGTGTGGGCGTGGCGGCTCGGGTGTCTGGCTCCCCTCCCGTCGGAGGAACTCCCCGCCGAGGTGGTCCCGCCGGCTGCCGACGAGGGGCGACCCAGCGGGAGGATGCCCGACGAGGAGGCCCTCGAAGTGCTGCCTGCCGTCAGAGGAGATGGATCGCATGAGGACTCGGTGCAAGCTGCTCCGCGGGGTGTGCGGAGAACGAACAATCAAAGTACGAAGATTCTCAGTGTCGTTGGGGCCCGCCCAAACTTTATGAAAGTGGCCCCTCTCCATCGAGCCTTGGAGCGGAATCATCTATTCGAGTCGACAATCGTGCACACGGGCCAGCACTACGACGAGCAGATGAGCGACGTCTTCTTCCGCCAGCTGGAACTGCCTCGGCCCGACGTGTATCTGGGCGTGGGGAGTGGGAGCCACGCGCAGCAGACGGCCCGTATCATGACGGCCTTTGAGGACGTCGTTCAAGAGGAGCAGCCGGACCTGGTGACCGTCGTCGGGGACGTCAACTCGACCCTGGCGTGCGCGCTTGTCGCCACCAAGATGCAGGTGGAGGTGGCCCACGTGGAGGCGGGGCTGCGCAGCGGAGATCGTCGCATGCCGGAGGAGGTCAATCGGCTCGTGACGGACCGGATCGCGGACTACCACTTCGTGACTGAGCAAAGCGGAATCGACCACCTGCGGCGAGAAGGAGTTCCAAACGATAAGATTTTCTTCGTGGGCAACCTGATGATCGACTCTCTCGTGCAGTTCCGGGAGAAGGCGGCCGAGACGTCAATCGTGGAGGACCTCGAAGTGGACGAGGGACGCTACGCGTTAATGACAATGCACCGGCCCGCGAACGTTGACCACGAAGAGGGGGTCCGTAAGCTGCTGCGAATCATCGAGGGAATTGCCGCCGAACGACCTCTAGTGTTCCCGATGCACCCGCGCACCCGCAATCGATTTGAAGAGTACAATTTGGAGAGTGCGCTCCGGGCTGTCGACGGGCTTCGGCTGTTGGAGCCCCTGGGATACCTCGAATTTTTGCGGCTCATGGAGGAGGCGGCTGTGGTCGTGACCGATTCTGGGGGCATTCAGGAGGAGACGACCTTCCTGGACGTCCCCTGCCTGACGCTCCGAGAACACACTGAGCGCCCCGTGACGGTGGAGCGCGGGACCAACGAACTTCTACCGCTGGATCCGTCCCAGGTGGTCCGGCGCGTCCGGGCTGCCGCTGAGAGCGAGTCGTTCTCTGAACGTCCGCCCTACTGGGACGGGCAGACGGCGAGGCGCATCGTTGAGGTGCTCGAAGAGGCATTCGTGGGCCCTCAGGCCTCAGTAGAGAAATATATGACCTATTGACTGAGAATC
>CAZMDV010000556.1:0-1881 GCA_964564875.1 uncultured Salinivenus sp. | reverse complement strand
TGTAAAGACATGCTCAACACAGCTTGAGGGCGGCCCCCCCGAGTGCGAAGCTTGCATCAAACGGTGGGGGGGCGTTGCTTCTCCACGGCCCCCGTTGTAGTTTTGCACGGCTATATGCTGGTCGGTCCTACAGCTTCTGCGCGGGGCCTGGCTGCGGCGCTGAGTCGGGGCTTTTGCGCACCGAGCGACGAGCGTTTCGTCGGAGCGGGGCCAACCGTCGACCTTTCTGCTTTTATCATTCTCATCACCAACGACCCGCCAACCATGGCAAGCGACATCGAAGACACGGTCAAGTCGATCATCGTCGACAAACTGGGCGTCGACGACGCGGATGTTACCCAGGACGCCTCGTTCACAAACGATCTGGGCGCCGACTCGCTCGACACGGTCGAGCTCATCATGGAGTTTGAGAAGGAGTTCGACCTGACAATTCCGGACGAAGAGGCCGAGGAGATCGCGACGGTCGGGGACGCGATCAGATACCTTGAGGAGAAGGCGTAGCTACGCGGCCTCCGCGCTTCAGCGGGCCCGCCTCAGTGTCGCGCGGCTCGCTGGACGCCTGGAGGGGGGCAGGGGACCGAAGCGGGGGAGAGCCACGCACATCTGCAGGCTGATCTAGAAGAGGCATGGCTGACACGTCACGTCGCGTCGTCGTTACGGGCATGGGGGCGCTTACGCCCCTCGGGCTCTCCGTGGATGCGTACTGGAAAGGGCTCAAGGAGGGGCAGAGCGGGGCCGCCACCATCGAGTCGTTCGATCCGGAGGGCCTCCGCGTGACCTTTGCCTGCGAGCTCGACGGCTTCGACGCGGAGGACTACCTCGAGGCCAAGCAGGCCCGCCGCGTCGATCCGTTCAGCCAGTACGCCCTCGTCACGGCCGATCAGGCCGTCGCGGACGCCGGCCTCGATCCGGAGGCCATGCCGCAGGAGAAGAAGGACCGCATCGGGGTGGTCTACGGCACCGGCATCGGCGGCATCAAGACGTTTCGGGACCAGGCCGAGGAGTTCATCGAAGGGGGGGAGAAGCGCACCTCTCCGTTCTTCATTCCGACGCTGATTCCCGACATCGCCGCGGGCCAGATTGCGATGGCCCACGGCTTTCGGGGGCCCAACCACGCCATGGTGTCGGCCTGCGCCACCGGCAACCACAACATTGGGGACGCCTACCACATGATTCGGGACGGCGACATGGACGCGGCCCTGTGCGGCGGAACGGATGCCTGTGTCACGCGCCTCGGCATCGCGGGCTTTGCCAGCATGCGGGCCCTGTCGACGCGCAACGACGACCCGGCCCACGCCTCCCGGCCCTTCGACGCGCACCGGGATGGCTTCGTAATGGGCGAGGGGGCCGGCGCGCTCTTTATCGAGGACCTGGAGCGGGCGAAGGCCCGGGGCGCCGATATTTACGCCGAGATCATCGGGATCGGCGCCTCGGCCGATGCCCATCACCTGACGGCTCCCGACCCGGAGGGCGGCGGCGTGCGTCTCGCCCTCAACCGCGTGCTCGACAACGCCGAGGTGGATCCCTCCGACATCGACTACATCAACGCGCACGGCACGTCCACCCCGCTCGGCGACGAGGCCGAGACGAAGGCGCTCAAGAGGGTCTTCGGCGACCACGCCTACGACCTGAATGTCTCCTCCACGAAGAGCATGACGGGACACCTCCTGGGGGCGGCGGGGGCCATCGAGGCCATCGCCACCATCCAGGCCCTCCGGCACGACGTGGTGCCCCCAACCATCAACTTTGAGGAGGCCGACCCGGCCTGCGACCTCACCTACACGTTCAACGAGGCGGAAGAGCGGCCTGTGCGTGTGGCCCTCACCAACGCGTTCGGGTTCGGCGGTCACAACACGTCCCTCGCCCTCCGCGCCTACGACG
>CAZMDV010000555.1:0-1883 GCA_964564875.1 uncultured Salinivenus sp. | reverse complement strand
TTCCAGTACGGACTGCTCAGGTTGCCGCTCTGCGTCCGGTTGAACGTGGCGCGCAGGAAGAGCGCCTTGTCGGCGGCCGGGTCGGCGTTTTCAAACGAGAACCCGCCCCAGTGGAGCACCCAGTACGCCTGCGTGGGGTCCACCCCGAGCCGACGGCCCACGAGGTCGGCCAGGTACTGCACGTCGTCGACGGTCGACGGCCCCTGATTTTCGGCCAGCTCCCGGAGGACGATGGTGTGCTCCTCCTCATCGTCGGGCGGGCCCGGGTAGACTTGTACCTGTACCGTCCCGGTCTTGCTGTAGCTCCGCCACGTGATGGTGGTGTCGACGTGGGGCTGCGCGGGGGCTGACACGACGAGCACGACGCCGAACAGAGTGAGAACGAGGACGCGACGGGCGAAGCACATGGCGTAGGGGAGCGAATGAGGAATCAGAGGACCGTTTCGTAGACACATCCCACCCCTCGACTCTAACGTGGGACATCCCCCCCACAGTGTTCGTCGCCGAGCAGCCCCTCAAGGAGAAGGTGGAAACGATCGTTCAGAAGTACCTCGACCTCATCCGTGCGAACCCATACCTGCCGTCCTACATCGTCGGCGAGTTGAACCAGAATCCGGAGGCGATGAAGGAGCGGATCCGGTCCATGGGGCTGGCGCCGTTCGACGACCTCGACCAGCTCGACGATCAGTTGCGGGAGAAGGCCGAGGCGGGAGAACTACGCTCCATTTCGGCCGAGCAGTTCATCGAGGACCGGAAGAAACAGATCCCCCCGTTTTTCCTCAGCGGCCTTCGGCCGTAGCGGGTGCGGGCCTCGATGCCTCAAGCAGGACCAACGGTCCTTCGGCCGATGGTTACTTTTGTCGTTAGGGGCACCCAGCACGTGTTATCTTCTCCTGCTCGGTGGGAAACTGCGGGCGTGGGCGTCGCGCTCCTGCTCGGGCTGCCCATCGGCGCCCCTCTGTCGTCCCACGCCCAGCCGAGCGAGCTGTATCCCTCGTGAGCACTATGCGAACGATCCTCTATCTCATACAGAAGGAAGCGCTGCAGGTGCTGCGGGACCGGGTCATGCTCTTCCAGATTCTCGCGATCCCGATCATCCAGCTCCTCATCATCGTGAACGCGGCGACGTTCGAGGTGCAGGAGGCCGAGGTGCACCTCGTGGACAACGATCGCACGCAGGTCTCCCGCCGCATCGCCGACGCGTTCCGGGACTCCAAGCGCTTCGTCATCACCGAGCGGTCGTCCAGCGCCGACGCGGCCAACGAGAGCCCGAACGCCCGCCGTACGGACCTCGTCCTCCAGGTGCCTGCGGGCTTCGAACGTGATCTCATACGCGGGGAATCCCCAGACGTGCGGCTCCTAGCGAGCGGCACCAATCCCTCGGCGGGCGTGGTGCAGTCCTACGCCCAGCAAATTCTGCAGCGCGTCGGGGCAGATGTCGGGCGCGAGATCCAGCCGCAGGTCCAGCCGGCATCTGCCTCACGGGTGAATCTCGACGTACGATCGCGGCTCTGGTACAACCCGCTGCTCGACTACGACGACTTCATGGCGCCGGGCATCCTCGCGATCCTCGTCACGCTCATCGGCATTCTCCTCACGGCCCAGAACATCGCCCGGGAGCAGGAGATCGGGACCATCGAGCAGCTCAACGTGACGCCCATCACGAAGGGGCAGTTCATCGCCGGGAAGCTGGCCCCGTTCTGGGTCCTCGGGCTCTTCGAGTTCGGGTTCGGCCTGTTCGTTGCTTGGCTCGCCTTCGCCATCCCGATGCAGGGCAGCCTGCTGCTTCTCTTCGGGGCGACGGGCGTGTACCTGATCGTGGCCCTCGGCCTCGGGCTCTGGATCTCGACGGTCGTCAATACCCAGCAGCAGGCCATGTTCGT
>CAZMDV010000554.1:0-1889 GCA_964564875.1 uncultured Salinivenus sp. | reverse complement strand
ATGAGATGAACGGGGACATCCACCTGCGCGGGAATTCGAACGTCGCCATCCACGTAAACGGCGATCCCGTTTCGATGGACGGAAAGGCCCTCGTGCAGTACCTGAAGAGCCTCTCGGCCCAGGACGTGAAGCGGGTGGAGATCAACACCAATCCCTCCGCCCGGCACGAGGCCGAGGGGACGGCCGGCATCATCAACATCGTGCTCGACCGAACTGATAAAGCAGGTCTGAGCGGGGGCGTGTCCGCCTCAGCCGGGGTCGGTCCTCGACTCGACGGCTCCGGCAACCTCGGATACGAAGGCGGCCCCTGGACACTCTACGGCTCCTACAGTTACAACCACAACCGGCGCGACGTTGTCCAGGACCTGCTCCGCCACCAGCCCGACACCGACGCTCCTCCTCTTCTCGATCAGACAACCAACCGCCAGCGGGCGTACAGCGGCCACAGCTTCAACGCCGAGGTCGAGTACGCTCTCACGCCGCAGACGACGCTCTCCCTGACCTCCACGGGCAGCGTGTGGAACAGTGACAACAACCACACGATCACCGCCCGTCGTAGCAACGCTCCGATCTCCATTCGTGAAGTCGAGCGCTCGTACCAATCGTTCAACCTCGACGAACGGCTCTCGGTGACCCACAAGTTCGAGGAGAAAGACCACGAACTATCCGCCGATCTGCGATACGAGGGAGGCGAGAGCGAGACGCGCATTCGGGAAGAGCAGGTTTCGACCCTGCCCCGCGAGCGCCAGGTAGACGCCGAAACAGAGCGCGACGCGGAGGCCCAGGTCGACTACACGCGCCCGCTGGGCCCGTGGACGGTCGAGACCGGATACAAAGGCACCTTCCGCCAACTGAACGAGCGATACGAGATTCAGCGTTTCAACGAGCAAGTCGGCCGCTTTCCAGATTCGCCCGCCGAGGAAAACCAGCTCTCGTTCCGCGAACAGGTTCACGCCGGGTACGGCACCGTTCAGCGTCCGATCGGCCCCTTCGACGCCGAGGTCGGCCTGCGGGTGGAGCACACGCGAACGACCGTCGACCCGACCGGGAGCGACACGGAGCAGTCCCAGTACACCAATCTCTTTCCGAGCGCGAGCCTCACCTATGAGACGGGCCGGGGTCGACGGATGAGCCTCAGTTACAGCAAGCGGATCGACCGGCCACACCTACATCAACTGAGCGCGTTCCGGGCGTCGAGCGATCCGTACGTCCGGTTCGAGGGCAATCCGAATCTCGAGCCCGAAAAGATCCACAAGGCCGAGCTGACCGTGATGCAGAAACTCGGTCCTGCCACTATCACCGTTAGCCCGTATGTCAGCCGGACGGCCAACGCGATTGCGTGGACCACCGTCCAAAACGACAGCACGGCGGTGCGTACCTACGACAACTACGACAGCAATACGTCGCTCGGGGCACAGCTCAACACCTCCCTGCAGATGGGCGAGGACGTGAAGGCCACCCTCAGCGGCAACGCCTACCGTCGGGTCACGCAGGGCGGTCGGCTCGACCCTGAGGCGCGCCACACGCGGGTCGCCCTCATGGGCCGGGCCAACGTCACATGGACCGTTCGCCCAGGGCTTCGCCTGCAGCTGTCTCAGTTCTACCGCTCCCCGATGGACACAGGCCTCGGCCGCGTCGACGGCCGATCGCGCACTCGCGCCTCTCTCGAACAGACGTTCTGGAACGACAAAGGCAGCCTCGGCCTGGAGGTGCGGGACCCCTTCGACACCTCCGAGCTTGGGCTTCGAAAACGCACTGGGTCTGTTGCTGAACGCCTGACGCGCGACTGGGACGGGCGCACAGTGTCCCTCTCGTTCTCGTATCGGTTCGGCAACGGCGATCAGCAGAAAAAGCGACAGTCCTCATCCGGAGGGGGCAGCATGAGCCCG
>CAZMDV010000553.1:0-1891 GCA_964564875.1 uncultured Salinivenus sp. | reverse complement strand
GACTTCCGGACTGGACGCTGCGGCTGGTGACCTTTCTCCTCATCTTGGGCTTTCCCCTGGCGGTGGGGCTCGCCTGGGTGTTCGACGTCACCGAGGAGGGACTGGTGCGGACAGGACGCGTCGATGAGCGAGGCGGCGAGGGGCTCGGTCCCGGGGGCAAGCCCCTGACCTCCGATGCGGTGATTATCGGCCTCCTGGTGCTGATCGCCGCGTTTGTCATCTATCCCCGTCTCACCGGACCTGCTGAACAGTCTCCGTCAGAGGAGGCCCAGGGCGGACCGGCGGTTCCCGAAGACACCGCGACCGCGCGGTTGGACCCGAAGTCGGTGGCGGTCCTGCCGTTTACTTATCTCGCCGCCGAGGACAGCACCGACTACTTCAGCCTTGGGATGACGGACGAGCTGATCACGAGGCTCTCCCAGATCGAGGACCTGTCTGTGATCCCCCGAACCTCGGTCATGCAGTACCGGGAGACCGAGAAGACCATTCCTCAGATCGGAAAGGAGCTGGGTGTGGCCCAGCTCGTGGAGGGCTCGGTCCAGAAGGCCGGCGGCAAGGTTCGCATTCAGGCCCAGCTGGTCGACGCCCGTGGGGAAAAGCACCTGTGGGCAGAGGGCTTTACACGGCCCTTCCAGGACGTTTTGGACCTGCAGGTCGACCTGGCCCGCGAGATTGCGGGGGAGCTGGAGGCCAAGCTTCTGCCCCGCGAAAAAAGACAGCTGGCCGAAGGGCGGGTGGTCGACTCCACCGCGTATGCCCTCTACCTTCGGGGCCGGAAGCTTCGCTTTCGGGAGACGGCCGAGAACCTAACCGAGGCGGTTCGCCTCCTGAGGCAGTCGGTCCAGGTCGACTCGACCTTCGCCCCGGCCTGGGCGGTGCTTTCGACCGCCGCGTGGACCGGCCCAGCGATCGGCGGGGAGCTTCCCCAGGGAGTCGACGGGGTTTCTTTGGGGCGGAGGGCCGCACGCAAGGCCCTGCAGCTCGACTCGACGAGCGCGGCGGCCCACCTTGCGATGGGCTCGTTTCAAATGATACTCGAAGGCAACTACCCGGCGGCGGGCCGGCACCTAAGGCGGGCCGCGGAGCTCAGTCCGGGGCTGGCGAACCCCCAATTCGATCCTACGTTCTCGACGGCCAGAAATGCAGCCAGAAAGGCGGCCAGAAAGGCGCTCGGCCTGTACCCATCGTCCGGGGGGGTCGAACAGACTCTCAGCAGAGTGTACTTCGCTCGCCGCGAGCATAAAAGGTCTCTCAGGCACATTCGAACGGCTGGTGCCCTCTGGGGAGAGGAGCAGTGGAGCGTGCCATGCCTAAAGGCGTGGAACCAGTTTTACCTGGGGCGGCCCGAGCGCGCCCTGCAATTGGCAGAGGAGGGCAAGCAAGGCCGCAGGCCGACCATACGGCACCTTTTTTCAGCCATGCGAGGATTTATCTTCGCTCGGACAGGTCGGCCGGATTCAGCCCGGTCGGTCTTGGAGAGACTTCGAGGCGAGGAAGGCGGCCCTTCTCCTTTTCATTTGGGCCCCCGAGCCCTCCTCCACCTCGGGCTCGGCAACAAGGAGGCGGCCCTAGACCTGCTGGAGCAGATAGCCCGCCGCGCCGGGGAAGCCCGCCCTTGGTACGTCATCTGGCTTCCGACGGCCCCGTGGTATGATCCTGTTCGGGACCATCCCCGGTTCCAGACGATTCTGGAGCGAGTTGGACTCGGGGCCGAGGCGGGCGCCGCCCCGGGCTGAGGCGCCCCTGCGCTGGGAGGCCCTTGGCGGCGATGACAATCGACACCGACCCATCATCCGCGTGGCATTCCCCCATCCGTCGTGTATTGAAGGTCGGACGTGAAGGGGATTCGGCACGGCTATGATCGTGGAACGAAAGGGAGAATCTGAGCTTC
>CAZMDV010000552.1:0-1891 GCA_964564875.1 uncultured Salinivenus sp. | reverse complement strand
TAGTACGTGCCGCTGAACTCGATGCGATCCTCGAAGAAGGCGAGGTCGACCCCCACCTCGTAGGACCGCGTGATTTCGGGCTTGAGGTCGACCGGCGGCAACGCGATGGGGGCACTGCCGAACGGCTGCCCGTCGAGGCCGTCGCCCTCGACCTCAAACTCGAGCAGCGTGCGGAAGGGCTGCGTGTCGGACCCCACCTCGGCCACCGACGCACGGAGCTTGCCAAAGTTCATCGGCCCCCACTCCAGGAGATCCGAGAAGATGAAACCGACCGTCGCGGAGGGGTAGAAGAACGAATTGTTGTCGGGCGGGAGGGTCGAGGACCAGTCGTTCCGGGCCGTAAGCTCCAAGAAGAGGTAGTTGCGAAAGCGCAGCTCCGCCAACGTGTACAGCGAGCGGATCTGCTTCTCGCTGAAGCCGAAAATCGGGGTTCGCGACTCCAGATTGGACGGCGTAAAGAGGTTCGGAATGCTGAGCCCCGTGCCTTGTGTGCCGCTCGTCTCCCCGCTCTCGAACCGCCAGCTGCCCCCGAGCAGGAGACGGCCATGGAGGTCATCGGTCAAGTCCTGCTCGGCGTCTACCAGGAAGTCGTAGGTCGTTTGTTGGGATGTGCTCTTTGCCACCTCGAACTCGCCCTCGCCGCCGGGCTTGTAGGGCGTGTTGGTGGCGAAGCGCACCTCCCGGCGGCTGCTGGAGTAGTCGGTGCCGCCGCGCACGAACGCGCTGAGCCAAGGGGTAAACTCGTACTGGACCCGGAGGAAGCCGAGCAGACGGTCGCGGCTGTCCTGGTTGGTGTTTAGGTTCACCGACCAGTAGGGGTTGTTGCGCTGATTGATCGAGGTCCAGAGCCGCGGCTGATCGTTCTCGTCCCGGAAGGGACGTAGGTCGCGCAGCCGCAGGTTGCGCGGGAAGTGGTACATGTTCCAGATGACGTTGTCGGGACTCTGCGCCACCTGGGGCCGGTTGAAGGCACTCTGGATGATGTAACTGACCCGCCCGTCCACGGAGAGCGCGTCCGTCAGGTCCGCCGAGGAGGCGAGCGACAGATTCGTCCGGTCGAACTCGCCCCCCGGAAGCAGCGACCCGCTCTGCAGGTTCGAGATCGACGCCCGGGCCGAGATCGAGTCGGTGCCGGTGGAGAACGAGACGCTGTTCGTTGTGCTGTAGGCGGTGTCGAAGAAGTCGGACACGTTGTCCGGCTGGGGGCTGTAGGAGACGGTCTCTCTGGTCCAGATCTCCACCGGCTGCCCTTCCATGCGCGGGCCCCAGCTCCGATCCCCCCGAATGACGGTCGGGGGATCGCCGGTACACTCCGGATCCCCGCAGACGGTACCGCCGCTTCCGCGCCCGTATTCGTTCTGCAGGTCAGGGAGGATGAGGGGCTTCTCAACCGTCGTCCTCGACGAAAAGGTTACCTGCGGCTCCGTGGTCCCCTTCTTCGTCTCGATGACGATAGCCCCGTTGGCCCCCTCCTGTCCGTAGAGGGCCGCGGCGTTGGCGCCCCGCAGGACCGAGATGCTTTCAATACTGCTCGGGTCGAGGTCAGAAATGCCGCCGCCGAGGTCGATGCCCCCGAACGCCCCCGTCCGCTGGGTCCCTCGCCCCTGGATGGGGATGCCGTCGACGACGAAAAGGGGTTGATTGGAGCTTCCGATGTTGCGACTGCCGCGAATGACGATGCGCGTGCTGCCCCCGGTACCAGTGCCGGACTGCTCGATACGGACGCCCGCAAGTTTTCCCTGTAGGCTGTTCACGACGTTCACGTCGGCGGTCTGGGTGGCCTCCGCGGCATCCACCTCCTGCACTGAGTAGCCGATGGTGCGCGACTGGCGTTCAACCCCCAGGGCCGTCACCACGAGGTCCTCCATCTGCTGGGCGGTCTGCCGCATTT
>CAZMDV010000551.1:0-1898 GCA_964564875.1 uncultured Salinivenus sp. | reverse complement strand
CCGTCGCCTCGGCGAGCCAGCCCGCCCACGTGGGCACGCCGATCTGGTCGTCCACCACGGCGAGGGTCTCGTGCTCATCGGCCAGCTGGAGCATGGTGCGGACGAAGTTCGAGCGGCGGTCGCTGTAGATCCAGCTCGTCCGCAGGATGACGTGACGTCCTCCGACCGCCTGAACGGCCCGTTCGCCGTCTCGCTTCGTCCGTCCATACACGTTGATCGGGGTTGGGGAGTCATCTTCGGTGTACGGCGCGCGCTTCTCTCCATCAAACACGTAGTCGGTGGAGTAATGCACAAGCCAGGCCTCGGCCGCCCGGGCCGCCTCCGCCAGCACGCGGGGGGCCTCGGCGTTGAGCGTAGCGGCGCGCTCGGGTTCATCCTCCGCGCCGTCCACGTCGGTGTACGCCGCGGCGTTCACGATCAGGGCCGGATCGACCTCCGCCACGGCCCGGCGGAGCGAGTCTGGGGCTGCGAGGTCCACGTCGTCGCGGCCCGGCGCCCGCACCGTGCCGAGGGGGGCGAGGGTGCGCCTCAGCTCGTGTCCTACCTGGCCCGTGCCGCCGAGGAGCAGAATGGAGGGGGTCGCGTCGGACATCGCGCACCACGCTGCGTTCTGGATTAGCGGGCGTCGTCAAACTGCAGGGCCTCGCGGGGCAGCTCGTCCAGCGAGGGCGCGTCCGCATCTTTCGCCGACAGGATGGGGTCGTCCACCGGCCAGTCGATCCCCAGCTGCGGGTCGTCCCACCGAACGGTCCGGTCGGCCTCGGGGTGATAGAAGTCGGTGCACTTGTAGTGGAAGAGCACCTCGCCGCTCGTCGCTACGAACCCGTGGGCGTATCCCTCCGGCACGTACAGCTGGCGGGCATTTTCCGCCGAGAGGACCGTCCCGTGCCACTCTCCGAACGTGTCGGATTCGACCCGCACGTCCACGACGACATCGTAGACGGCTCCGCTCAACACCGAGATCAGCTTGGCCTGCGGGCGGGGGTTCTGGAAGTGGAGCCCGCGGAGGACTCCCTCCCGGGAGCGCGACAGGTTGTCCTGGACGAACGTGACGCTAATCCCGTGGTGCCCATAATCACGGGCGTTCCAGGTCTCCATGAACGAGCCCCGGTCGTCGACATACACGTCCGGCTCGAGGAGTCGGACGCCGGGGAGATCGGTGTCGGATACGTCCATCGGGAGTCCGCGGGCTTGTGAATAGACGTGCTACACGGAGGCGGGAGAGGCGTCGCTCCGGACGCGCTCGACGAGATCGATCAGGTACTGGCCGTACTTGTTGTTATTCATGGACCGGCCGATGCGCGCCACGTCGTCCGCCTCGATCCATCCGTTGCGCCAGGCGATCTCTTCCGGGCAACTGATTTTGAGCCCCTGCCGCTCCTCGATCGTTTGCACGAAGTTGGCCGCCTGCAGCAGGGAGCCGTGCGTGCCCATGTCGAGCCACGCCATGCCTCGCCCGAGGGTCTCGACCTGGAGCTTGCCGCGCCGGAGGTACCGGCGGTTTACGTCCGTAATCTCCAGTTCGCCCCGGTCGGACGGCTCCAGCCCGCGGGCCACGTCCACGACGTCGGCGTCGTAGAAGTAGAGCCCGGTGACGGCGTAGTTGGAAGCCGGATCGTCGGGCTTCTCCTCGATGGAGAGCGCCTGGCCGTCCCCGTCGAAGTCGACGACGCCGTAGCGCTCCGGGTCGTTCACGTAGTAGGCAAATACGGTTCCGCCCTCCGGTCGGCCCGCCGCCCGTCGGAGCTTCTCCGACAGGCCTTCTCCGTAAAATACGTTGTCGCCGAGGATGAGGCACACGTCATCGCCGTCGATGAAATCGGCTCCGATGGTGAAGGCCTGAGCGATGCCCTTCGGCTCGGGCTGCTCGGCGTAGTGGAGGTTGATGCCCCACTGAT
>CAZMDV010000550.1:0-1908 GCA_964564875.1 uncultured Salinivenus sp. | reverse complement strand
TCCGAGTGGGGCTCAGGAGTCGGCTCGCGGAATTGGTCGACCAGGGCCCACAGTCCCGCGAGGGGAAGGGCGACCACCTGCATCAGCACAGTGGCAACAATCGATCGGAGGAGGCCGCGCTGGCCGTAGGGCTTGGCGGCGGGGAGGCTGAGGACGACATTCGCCCCCATCAGGGCGACGACGGCCAGCAACGTGGGCTGTCGCCATGCGGGCACCCCGACGGCCACGACCGAGCAGGCGAGGAGGAGGCTATGGAGCAGCCAGAGCCCGGTCCCCTGGCCCCGCACGAACCACGAAGGAGACTGGAACGCAGGGCGGAGTCCCTGAGCGCGGCGTCGGAGGAGGGCCTTGAAGGAGTTCACCGGCGGGCGGGCAACCACAGCCTCGGCATGCGGGGTGAATACAGGCGAAATATTCCTGAGGGGCCGTTCGGTCGGTGGGGTGTTCGTGCCGGTCGCAGGAAGGGCGTCGACGTAGACGGCCCGGTTTGACGATTCCACGTGGGACGGAAGGCCGACGTACGAGAGGCCGGCCGTACAAGCAAGACGACCAAGATGCGAAAGGGCCTCGAGGCGCGGGAGAAAGAGGTCCTCGTGCTCGACGATGGTCGGCCCCACCACGAACGGCGTCTCGGGCGTGCAGCGCCGCACCATCGAGCGGATCCACCCGGACGAGACCGTTCCCCCAGCGGGCAGGGTCAGCACAACGTCCCCCTTGGCGGCCGCGATGCCCTGCTGGAGCGGCGCGGCGGGCGCGTTGGGGTGCGAGATGCGACGCACCATGACTCCGTCGTCGTCTCCGTGGGACGAGTGCTCGGTAGGGGCGTCGGCCAGAACCAGGATCTCGAGGCGCTCCGCCGGGTAGTCGCAGGCCCGAATCATGGACAGGGTTTCACCGGCAGGGTCCATCCCCCGGGGCACCACGACCGAGACGGTCGGCCACGCGTGCGGATCAGGCGGTGGGGACTCCCGTCGAGCGAGGACGAATCCGAGCGACGCGGTTCCCGCCAGGACCACGTACGCACCGACCAGGACGGTGAGAACGAAGAAAACGGATGTGGGCACGCCAGGTCGAAGGAGATCGGCGGGAAGAGTGTCGACAGTAGCAGGGGGCTGGCCGGAGGCACGAGCTACCGGCGGATCCGGTGGTGGGGCCGCCCCAGGGCCTGAAGGTCCTGGTTCAGGATGAAGCGAACGGCGGTGACGCCTTCGGGGCTCACGCCGAGCGCAAGGTTGAGGGACGGTGCTTGCCGGAAGGCGAGCCCCAGGTGGAGCCCGAGGGAGGCGGCGGGACGCAACGGTACCGACGAGGGGGCCGGGTCCGGGGACTCCTCGAACGTCAGGTCGAGGGTCGCGTCCGAGAACACATCGTCGTACACACTGGCCGCTTGGACGCCGAGGTGCCCATCCACGCGGAGGACGGAGAAGGGCTGAGCGAGCCGAAAGCGGTAGAGCGCACTGCCAATCAGTCGATCCGAGTCCACGAACCGGTGCTGGGCCCAGCCGGGCACGAGGGTACCGTCCAGCGTGGGACGGAGGTAGTAGGGCACCGCCGCCCGGCCCCGCGCCACGGTATGGGTCAGCGAGAGGCGACCCACGAGGTGGTGTGCGCCTCCGAGGGGGAAAACACCGTGGGCCCCAAGATCCAGCCGGTCGTAGTTGAGGAAAGCGGACGACACGTCGATGTACCGGGTCCATCCCGCTTCAAAGAGCAGTCCGCGCGTCGGATGAGGCCCTGTGGGCCGCGTGTCGAACTGCACGTCCACCCCGACCCGAAGGCCCGTCTGCTTGGGCGACAGAGGCCCAATGCGCTCCGACGCCAGTTGCTGAAGGTGGGTCTGCGATTGGTCGTTGAGACCGGATGCAGACGGCACGGGCACACGGTCGACCCGGTGGGCCGAGAGTCCGA
>CAZMDV010000549.1:0-1912 GCA_964564875.1 uncultured Salinivenus sp. | reverse complement strand
AGATGATGGTCTCGGAGGTGGGGCGCACGATGTAGTTCTCGCCCAGCTCCGACTCCGGGTCCGGGATCAGGTTGCCCTCCTCGTCCTGCGTGAGGCGCGAGTGGGTGACTACGGCGCACTCCTTCGCGAACCCTTCCACGTGCTCGGCCTCCCGCTCCATGTAGCGCTCCGGAATGAAGAGGGGGAAGTAGTAGTTCTCGTGGCCCGTGTCCTTAAACATCTGGTCCAGCTGGTCCCGCATGTTCTCCCAGAGGGCCATGCCGTTGGGCTTGATGATCATGCACCCGCGGGCGGGGGAGTTCTCGGCCAATTGGCCGTTGCGCACGACGTCCTGGTACCATTGCGAGTAGTCCTGGTCGCGGGGCGTAACTGCTTCTGCCATGTCGTCGAAGGAACGGAAAAGCGATTAGGAGCAAGCGAATCAGGGGCGGCGTCGAGAGCCCGGTCATCTCGTCGGCGCGGCCGATCGTCGGTGCCCCTTATTGGACCCGGCACGCCCAATATAGGATCCCCGTTCCGCAGATATCAACGGGCCGGAGCGGTGTTCGTCGTTTCTGCAGATCCGGAAGCCACCACGTGCTCGTTTGCGAAACACTCTTCATCGTTTCTCCGTGGCGTAAGACGAATTTCTTTTGTTTTTTATAGCCCAAACCAGAAGGGTGCCTGACTCTGCGTTGGCTCGAGGCTCTACGTGCAGTTCTCGGCTTTTCCCTGGCATTGCTCCTCGCCATCGTTGGACCGTTCGGAAAAACGGCTTCGGCCCAGGAGGGCGAACCGTCGGCCTTTGACACCAATGCGCCGGTCACGTCGCTCCGGACGGCGGATCTCAGCACGGATCAGCGGCGCATCCGGCTCGCAACGAAGCTTCTGGAGGCGCGGGCCGACACGAAGATCAGCCACGATGCCTACACCAGAAGGGCGTTCTGTATTTCCAGAACCACCACTCCGGGTTCTACGGCAACTTCTTCGGGGATCCCTTTTACGCGACCTACGACGTAGACTATCAGAAACTGGTTCGGGAACGCCAACTGGCCGCACCGGACATCAATCCCCGGAACAGCTTCTGGAGCAGCACCTGGTTTTTCTGCAATCCGCTCTCGTACGATCCCGCGTTCAATGGCCAGTGCCGGGGCTTTCGGTTCACCGTATCGGACTTTTTCCGTGTGCCCCTCTCTCTCCGGCCCCGTGCGCCCTCCTTCTCTGGGACGTCCACCCTTATTTCGGGGATACGCTTCACAGATCGTGGGCGTCACCGCCATTCTGGATTGGAGCCGTCCAACAGAACGCCGCGCCGGACTCCCGATACACTCCGCACCTCTTCCGATACGCCTGACGGGGACCGTGACATTGCGTCCATCGCCTCTGGGGATAGGGCTCCGTCCCCCAACGCGGACGTGCCGTCTGCGTCCTCTGAGGCCGAGCCCCCGGTGGAGGAGATCCAGTCTCCTGACCGCTCCCTCCGCCGAATACAACTTCCCGACGACGTCTATGACAGAGTGCGGCAGAAGGCCTGGTCCCTGGAGCGTACCGAGGCGAAGTTGCGCCCGGAGTGGCACATTCGGAAGGAGTACGGCGGGCGCGAAAACCTCTCGCCTCGGGAGCGCGCCGAACTGGCGAGGCGTCTTTCTCGAACGCGCCTCACTCGAACGGTGTACTCTTCTGAGCGTCAGAACGGAGCATCGTCCCAGCGTTCAGAGTCATCTGAGCCTGAGCGCCTGCCGGAGCAGGTCAACTACGAGCGGCTCCTCGAGCGGGCGTCTGCCCGGCGCACCACCATGGAACGGACCGACCGCAGTCGATCCGCTTCGTCACTGCCTCACACGAACTCCGGGAGCGACCGCTCCGGTGTGAGGAGCTCCGGCAGCACATCCCGGCCCACGACGGATACGCCGGGCCGAGACCGGCTCGACCG
>CAZMDV010000548.1:0-1916 GCA_964564875.1 uncultured Salinivenus sp. | reverse complement strand
ACAGTTGCAACAGGACGGGGGCTTCAAGCCGCCCGCAGAGAGCGGGGACCGGCACGCCGACGTGTGGGTCTTCAATCCCCATCCGTTCCGGCAAAGGGTCCGCGTCGAAACAACCATCTACATTCCAAACCCGGACGGTAAGCGCGGTGTGTGTCCCCCGCCGCGACCGCTCGCGGGCTGTGCGGCCGACGGCACGGACGTGGAGGTCGAGGTCCTCGACACGGAGGGCGACGTGATGCGATGCCAGTACCTGGAGCAGACGTGGGGGCGGCGGTACGAGGTGGGGGTGGAAGTGGAGCTGCCGCCGCTGGGGTACCAGGTCGTTCATCTCTACAGGACCGACTCTGAGGACACCTCCCCGACGAACTCGGCCCGAAAAACACCGCCGGTGCTGGAGAACGAGCACTACCGCGTCGCGGTCGAAGAGGGACAGCTTCACGTGCGCGACAAGGCCCGCGGCCGCACCTTCGAAGACGCCCTGCGCTACGAGTACCAACTCGATGGCGGGGACACGTACTCGTTCAGTCCCATGCCCGAGTTTGGGCCGTGGTGGGGAGAGCTCGTCGATGCATATCCACACTCGCGCCGAAGCGATGCGCTTCGCCTTCGTCACCGCCTTGCTGTGCCCGCCGCCTATGATCGCGAGGACGAGACCCCGACCGGCGCGACGACGCTCGACCTGACGACGGACGTGTGGCTCACGCCGCACCGGTCGGTGGGCCTCCAGGTGCAGTACGAGAACACGGCCCGCAACGGGCGCCTCCGCGTCGTCTTGCCGACCGGCACGACCACCCGCACGGCCCAGGCCGACGGGCACTTCCGCCTCGCCGAGCGCACGAAGCCCGAGCAGGTCACCCCCGAGGACGCCCCGAAGCGGCACAGCGGCTACCCGGGCGAACTCACGTATCCGACGCAGCACCAGGGCGACTTCGTGATCGTGGAGGGCGACGACCACCGCACCTGGATCGCCAACCGCGGCTCGCCGGAGTATGAATTGCTGGACCTCGACAGTCGTCGGGGCACTCACGTCGCCGTCACGCTTCATCGGGCCGTCGGCATGCTGTCGGTGGAGGGCGGGCGCATCCGATGGTGTCAGGCCGGGCCGTCCATTCCCACACCCGGGGCGCAGTGCCTCCGCGAGATGGAGGTGCACCTGGCGTTCGGTACGGGACCGGTGTCGCAGACTGAGGCCGCTCGGCACGGCCGTACCTTCGCCCATCCAGCGTGGGCGCGCGAGATGCCATTTCTCCCCTACGTCGAGAGCGACGGCAAGCGTCCCCGTCGCCGCGGCCTGCTGCGGCTCGACAACTCAGCCGTGGAGCTTTCTGCCCTACGTCCCGCCGACGAGAACGATACGCGCGTCCTCCGCCTCTACAACCGCACCGGCAAGGCGCAGGAGGTCACAGCCACATTCGGATTCGCTGTGGACGCGTGGTGCCCCGCCGATTTTCACGAGGACTGGGACGAATCGGACGCCCGCCCTGTGACGGACGACCGGCTCCCCCTCACGTTCGCCCCCCACCAAATCCAGACTGTCCTCCTCCAGTAGCCAGATTTGTGGCCCGACGCTCCGGGACCGGTTCCGTATCCGCTTCACGCATCACGCCCTCACGCATCACGCATGAAAATCACCGGCACCTTCCTCGACGAAATCACCCACGACATTCCGTCGCAGAATTGGGAGCCCGCGGACTGGCGGCGGGATTTTGACGCGATGGAGGCGGTGGGCATCGACACCGTCATCCTCATCCGGGCCGGCTACCGCGAGCGGGCCACCTTCGACTCCGAGGTGCTGAACAAGCACCGCGACATGCTGCCCGCGTACACGGACCTCGTCGACCTCTTCCTGACCGAGGCCGAAAAGCGGGACATGGACTTCTTCTTCGGCACCTACGACGCCGGGACGTTCTGGGACG
>CAZMDV010000547.1:0-1916 GCA_964564875.1 uncultured Salinivenus sp. | reverse complement strand
CCGTCCGACCCGTCGGGACCCCTTGACACGAGCGTTTGTCTGCGCGTTTCCAGATCGCTTCGGATGTCAAAGTTTTCGTCCTTCGGGAAAGCGTGGTTCGTGTGCTCCGTCGCTCTTCTGGCTTTCCTCTACGGCTACGCCGTCCACTCGTGGGGGCTTTTCCCGAGGACCTATCTGGAGCGGGCGGCACAGCAGGCCAAGAAGCTCTATTACGGAGAGAGCAGGAAGCTTACCATTCCTCGCGTGTACGACCGCCAGGGCGTACGCCTCAAGGCCCCAGACGCGATGCAGCCGGGGATGACGCTCATCACAAGTATCTGGACGGAGGGCTCGTCGGACAAGCTCCGGCCTGGGGCCAAGCTGATCGACCGACGAGGCCGAACTGTGCACGAATGGCATCCGGACAGACACGAGCTCTTTGCGGGGTCCGTGCAGGGACGACGTACAGATCTTGACGAAGTAGATTTTGACGGCTCCTATCTATTCCCAAACGGAGATCTGCTCCTCATACTCGAATATACGGGGGTGGCGCGGGTCGATGCCTGCGGCCGCGTCAAGTGGAAGGTTCAGGAGGGGGCACATCACTACCTCTCTCGGGACGAGGACGGGTCGTTTTGGATTCCGGGCACGAGCGCGGAGCGGCGCACGAAAACGGAGAAGTATCCCGACGGATTTCCCGGCATCGAGAAGCCCGTGTGGCTCGACCGAATTCTCCACGTCAGCGCGGACGGAGAGATTCTCAGCAAAACCAACGTGCTTGACCTCCTTTATCAGAGCAATCTGGAGCGCCACATCGTCAAGGGGTACGGACCATATGCGAAAAAAGTGTACGACGACCCGGTACACTTGAACGAGATAGAGCCTCTCGGCTCCTCGATGGCGGATGAGTATCCCCTTTTTGAGGCGGGAGACCTCCTTCTCTCGTTGCGGCATCCCAGTCTCGTTCTAGTCGTCGATCCGGAGTCTGGGGACGTGAAATGGCACGCCTCTCATCCATTTCTCCACCAGCACGATCCCGACTTTCTCGGAGACGGATGGATTGGGGTGCTCGACAACAACGATGACTTCACGGATCGGGGCCGGATGCTCGGGGGGAGCCGCATTGTTGCTCTCCAGCCCCACACCGATTCGGTCGAGGTTCGATTTCCGACTTCATATTCGGATCCCTTCTACACGAACGTGCAGGGGCAGTGGCAACCGCTGGCGAATGGGAACCTGCTCCTCGTAGAGTCCCGAGCCGGGCGGGTGGTAGAGGTGGGGCCGCGCGGGCGAACCGTCTGGGAATGGGTGCACGAGCCATACAATGAGACGCGGGTCCCCATCGTGACAGGAGCGAATCGCTATGGCGTGACGTGGGAACAGGTCGCGTCCTGGCCTTGCTCGTCGGTGGATTCTCTCCGACGTTCCACGCAGAACAACGGGCCCGCGCCGTGACCGCATCTGGCAACATGGCCTTCTCGATTTTTGCGCTGACGCTTCCCCGAGCACCGAAGCTGGACTGTGTCCATAGGGGGTGGCATAACTTCGGGCGTCGACGCGCTCCTGGCCGTCAGCCTCTCCGGCTACTACCTGGGGATCGTGATCGTTTACGTGGGGGCGCTGGTGCAAACCAACTTGTTGCCCGCGGGAGCTACGCGCTGAGCGGCACCCTCCTATTCCTCCTTTCACGCTACCCGAATGACACGCTCATCCTGGCCGACTTTTCGATGGACAAGAAAATCCTGGAGGACCGAAATCTGGGGACGGGTGTGGTGGGGCAATCCGATTCCGGTGCGGCACGCTGCCTTCGTTGCCTTCTTTCTCGGGAAGGTCTTAGTTGTGGCGCCGCGCCTGGGACGATCCCAGCGGCTTCTACGTCCCCTCCAACAGTGTGAAGTTGTTTTCGGATCGACTGGGCGGTTGCCGGATACGAGGAT